>DASQBO010000364.1:0-3892 GCA_035635175.1 Casimicrobiaceae bacterium
CAGGGCTACAACGCGTTCACGCCGATCCAGCAGGCGCACGCGATCGCGACGATCGCGAACGACGGCGTCGCGTTCCGGCCGCATCTCGTGAAGAGCGTCCGCGACATCCGCACGGGCGCGCTGCGCGAGATCGCCCCGGAGCCCACGAACACGGTGCAGATCAAGCCGGAGTACCTCGCCTTCGTCAAGAACGCGCTCGTCGGCGTGCCGAGGGAAGGGACCAGCGCGGCCGCGTTCCAGAAGACCGCGTACGTGAGCGCGGGCAAGACCGGCACCGCGCAGGTCTTCTCGCTCAAGGGCGAGAAGTACTCGACGAAGATCGACGAGCGGCTGCGCGACCACGCGTGGTACATCGCGTACGCGCCGGCGGACAAGCCGAAGATCGCGCTCGCGGTGCTGGTCGAGAACGGTGGGTTCGGCGCGCAGGCGGCGGCGCCGATCGCACGGCAGGTGTTCGACTACTACCTCCTGGGCGAGACGAAGAAGGGGCCGGCGCCGACCGGGCCGGTGCCCCCCGCCGCCGACGACGAGAGCGACTGAAGGAGGGCGACGGATGGCGGCCTTTCTCTCCCGGCTGTGGGAAGCGCTGACGCTCAAGGTCGACAGCTTCCTCTTCGGCATCGCGCTCGCGATCGCGGGCGTCGGCCTCGTGACCCTGTTCTCGGCGTCCGACCAGAGCGTCGCGCGGATCACGAGCCAGGCGACGAGCCTCGGCGTCGCGCTCGTGCTGATGTGGGTCGTCGCCAACATCGCCCCGCAGACGATCGCGCGCGCGGCGCTTCCGCTCTACGCGCTCGCCGTCGTGATGCTGGTCGCCGTCGCCGTCGGCGGCACGACGGTCAACGGCTCGAAGCGCTGGCTGAACCTCGGCGTCGCGCGCTTCCAGCCGTCCGAGCTCATGAAGATCGCGCTGCCGCTCATGCTCGCGTGGTACTTCCAGAAGTTCGAGGGGCGGATCGGCTGGAAGGACTTCGTGCTGACCGCCGTGCTGATCGCGGTGCCGGTGTGGCTCATCAAGCGGCAGCCCGACCTCGGGACGGCGCTCCTCATCGCCGCGTCGGGCTTCTACGTGCTCTACCTCGCGGGACTGTCCTGGAAGGTGATCGTTGGACTCACCGCGCTCGCGGCCGCCGGCGCGCCGCTGGTCTGGCAGCACCTGCACGACTACCAGCGCGAGCGAATCCTGACGTTCATCGACCCGACGCGCGACCCGCTCGGCGCGGGTTACCACTCGTCGCAGGCGTCGATCGCGCTCGGCTCGGGCGGGGTCGTCGGCAAGGGCTGGCTGAACGGCACGCAGACGCACCTCGACTTCCTGCCCGAGCGGCACACCGACTTCATCTTCGCCGTCTTCGGCGAGGAGTTCGGGCTCATCGGCAACGCGGTGCTGGTGGTTCTCTACCTGCTCCTGATCGGCCGCGGAATGATGATCACGGCGAACGCGTCGACGATGTTCGCGCGGCTCGTCGCCGGCGCGGTGACGCTCATGTTCTTCACTTGCGCGTTCGTCAACATGGGGATGGTGAGCGGCATCCTGCCGATCGTCGGCGTGCCGCTGCCCTTCGTGTCCTACGGCGGCACCGCGCTCATCTCGCTCTTCATCGGGCTCGGCCTGCTCATGAGCGTCCAGGCGCACCGGAAGCTCGTGAACACCTGACGGGCGGCGACGCGTGAGCGCGCGCCGCGGCACGTCTCACCGGCGGCCGGCGGCTCGCGCGCCCGAGCGTCCCTTCCGGCGCGCTTTCGGCGGCATGACCTCGCGGAGCAGTCCTTCGCAGATCTCCGGCGACATGTAGCGCGGCACCGGATAGTTCGTGTCGGCCTCCCAGCAGGCAGCCTTGGCCAGCGCGGGGATGTCCGCTTCGCGCAGCGCGTCGAGATGCCGCGGAATCCCGAGGTCCCGGTTCAGCGCCTCGATCGAGTCCAGGAACTTCTTCGCCAGCACGGCCGGCCGCTCCCCGGCCTCTCCCACGTCGACCCGGACCGCCAGGACCGCCAGCTTCCGGGTGATGGCCGGACTCATGAACCTCAGCACGTGCGGCAGCATGATCGCGTTGGCGAGACCGTGCGGGGTGTGATAGCGGCCGCCGAGCTGATGCGCGATGGCGTGGACGTTTCCGACGTTGGCGCGTGTGAAGGCCAATCCGGCGTAGGTCGCGGCCAGCGCCATCTGCTCGCGCGCCACGAGGTTCTTGCCGTTCCTGTAGGCGATCGGCAGGTTGCGATAGATCATGCCGGCGGCCGCGAGCGCCATGCGATCGGTATAGTCGGTCGACCATTGGCCGACGAACGCTTCGATGGCGTGGGTCAGGGCATCCATGCCGGTGGCCGCCGTCACCTGGCGCGGCAACCCGGTCATCAGCAGCGGGTCGAGCGCCGCCATCGTCGGCACGAGCCGCGTGTCGGCGATCACGAGCTTCCTGTTCGACTTCGGGTCCGAAATCACCGCGGCCACGGTGACCTCGGATCCGGTCCCGGCGGTGGTCGGCACCGCATAGATCGGCGCCGGCGAATGCAGGCCCCGGAAGTATCCGACCAGCTTCCGGGGATGCTTCCTGTTGGCGACCGCGAGCGCGATCGTCTTCGCCGCGTCCATCGGGGAGCCGCCCCCGAACGCCACGATCGCGTCGCAGCGATGCCTCGCGTAGAACGCGATGCCGCTCTCGATCAGGGGGATCGGCGCGTCCGCGGTGATCGCGTCGAAGACGACGTGCGCGGTGCCGCCGTCGGACAGTGCGCCGATCAGCGCATTCGGCAGCCCCATCTCCGACACGACGCGGTCGGTCACGATCAGGATCCTACGGTGGCCGAAGCCGCAGATCGCCTGCCCCAGCCGCCGGCTCGCACCGGGGCCGACCAGCAGCATCGGCTGTGGAATCGGCAGCAATCCCGTCACCGCGCCCGCAGCGCGCATCACCGTCGAAAGCCCGACGGAGCGCACGACGTCAGCCACGACACCCGGCATCTCGATCATCTTTCCGGCTCCGGCGCCTGATCGCTCGGCCTTTCAGCTTGCACCAAACCGCCCGCCCGGACGAGGTTCCCGAGCAGATTCCTCGACCGAGATCAAAGGATCCGGATTTCGCCGTCGGTTCGGCGCCGTACAATCGAAATCGGCAGCAGAGGATGTGCGAGCGTCGGCAGCGCTTGGCGACGGTTCCCGGCTTTCGGCGAGAGGGAGGCGACGGGCCGCGGCGATTGGCATCGACCCCGGTTGACGTCCTTTCCGCGGGGGTGACATGAAGACAGTGGTCGGCATCAGCCTCGGGGCAGGCGACCAGGATTTCGAGTTCGGCACCCGGTTCCTGGGCCAGCGCTTCAACGTCCGGCGGCTGGGCACGGACGGCAGCGCCGGAAGAGCCGTGAAGCTGCTGAAGCACTGGGAGTCGCACGCCGACGCCATCGGGCTGGGCGTGGTCAGGGACAGCTATACCGTCGGCTCGCGCCGTTACATCGAAAGCGACAGCGCGCGGATGAAGAGCGCCGTGACGCGCGTTCCCGTCACGACGGGCGGGCGGTTGAGCGACATCCTGCAGGAATGGGCGCTGCGTCACGTCCAGACCAAGCTGGGCAACTACTTCAACAACGCCAAGGTCCTGTTCTTCTCGGGGATGACCAACTACAAGCTCGCGTTGGCCATGTCGGAGTACACCGAGAACCTCGAGTTCGCGGATCCCCTCGTTCAATTCGGCGTGCCGAAGGTCGTGACCTCGCTCGGTGCGCTGGAGCTCTACGCGAGCGGCGCGCAGTACGTGCTCGAGTACAGGCCGGAGCGTCTCATGGCATCGGCTCTGGTCAAGGAGTGGACGAAGTTCGCGCTGCGCAACGCCATGCAGGACGCGACGGTCGTCGTTGCGCCCGTGCACGCGCTCGACGCCTTCGGTGCCGAGGA
>DASQBO010000365.1:0-4772 GCA_035635175.1 Casimicrobiaceae bacterium
TCGGCGATCGCCTGGATGTGCGCGAGCCGCGCCTGGTCCGGCTCCTTGCCGAAGAGGTGCGCGAAGCGCTTCTGCAGCTGCAGGTATTCGGTGACCGGAACGCGTCGCCTGATCGTCGTGCGCCCCGTGATCTCGCCGTGCTCCGCCTCGAACAGCGGGAAAAGCCCCGATTCCACCGCGAGCCGCGCGATCCTGATCGTGTCGGCCGGCGCCGAGCCCCAGCCGAGCGGGCACGGGACGTGGATGTGGACGTAGCGCGCGCCGTGGATGCCCATCGCCTTCGTCACCTTGAACTCGAGGTCGCGCAGGTTGGCGACGCTCGCGGTCGCGACGTAGGGAATCTCGTGCGCCATCGCGATCAGCGGCACGCTCTTGCCGGTGCCGAACACGTTGCCCGGCTCGCGGCCCACGGCCATCGTCGTCGCCGTGCGCGCCGCGGGGGGCGTCGCGCTCGATCGCTGCACGCCGGTGTTCATGTAGGCCTCGTTGTCGTAGCAGATGTAGAGCACGTCGTCGTTGCGCTCGAACATCCCGGACAGGCAGCCGAAACCGATGTCGGTCGTGCCGCCGTCGCCGCCCTGGGCGATCACGCGCACGTCGGTGCGGCCCTTGATCCGCATCGCGGCGGCGACGCCGGAGGCCACCGCGGCGGCGTTGCCGAAGAGCGAGTGGATCCACGGAATCTGCCACGACGTCTCCGGGTAAGGCGTCGAGAAGACCTCGAGGCAGCCGGTCGCGTTGACGGCGATCACCTGGTTCTTCGTCGCGCGCATCGCCGCGTCGATGGCGTAGCGCGCGCCGAGCGCCTCGCCGCAGCCCTGGCACGCGCGGTGACCGGAGTTGAGCGAGTTCGTGCGCTCCATGTTCGCCTGCACCGAACGTTCGTTCTCGGCGAGCAGCCGGTTGCCGACGGTGAAGGTGCCGGTCTGGTAGAACTTGACGGTCTGCCGCGGCAGCATGCCCGCGCCGGACGCCGGAGATGAAGTCTTCATGGCGCTCCTCAGCCGATTCGAGAGCCGACGGTGCCGAGGCGGCGGAGGATCGCCTCCGCGGTCGGACCGGTGCGCCGCGCGAGCGCCTCGCGCTCGAGCTCGTGCGCGACGACGTCGGCGTTGAGGTCGAGGAAGGTGACCTGCTCGAGCCCGTCCTCGGCCGCGTCGGCGAACACCTGGCGCAGCGAGGCCCGCGTGATCGCGCGGCCGCCGAGGCCGGCGATCACCGTGTAGCCCTTGAGCTGGATTCCCGACAGCGATTTGCGCACGCCGTCGGACACGATGCCGCCGAGGCCCACGGCCATGCACTTCTCGAGCACGACGACGCGCTTCGCGTGCTGCAGCGCCTCGCGCAGCGCGATGAGCGGGAACGGCCGGAACGAGCAGATCGAGACGGAGCCGATCTTCGCGCCCTCGGCGCGCATCTCGTCCACCACTTCCTGCACCGTGCCGTTGACCGACCCGAGCGCGACGACGATCGTCTCCGCGTCCTGCGCGCGATAAGGCCGTATCAACCCGCCCGAGGCTCGGCCGAACTGCTTCGCGAAGGCCTCCGAGAGCTGCGGGATCAGCGACAGCGCGCGAAGCTGCTTGTGGTGCGCGAGATAGCGGACCTCGGTGAACGCTTCCGGGCCCACCATCGCGCCGATCGACACGGGCTCCCGCGGATCGAGCGCCTGCCGCGGCTCGAACGGCGGCAGGAACGCGTCGACCTGGCCCTGCGTCGGCACGTCGACGCGCTCGTAAGCGTGCGTCAGGATGAAGCCGTCCATGCACACCATGACCGGGCAGGACAGCTCTTCGGCGAGCCGGAACGCCTGGATGTGGAGGTCGACCGCCTCCTGGTTCGTCTCCGCGTACAGCTGGATCCAGCCTGCGTCGCGCATCGACATGCTGTCCGAGTGGTCGTTCCAGATGTTGATCGGCGCGCCGATCGCGCGATTGCCGATCGTCATCACGATGGGCAGGCCGAGGCCGGCGGCGTTGTAGACCGCCTCCGCCATGAAAAGCAGCCCCTGGCTCGACGTCGCCGTGTAGGTGCGGGCGCCGGCCGCGGACGCGCCGATGGCGACCGACAGCGCGGCGAACTCGGACTCGACGTTGATGAACTCGCAGCCGCCGAGCTGGCCGGATTTCACGAGCTCGCCCAGGCCCTCGACGATGTGCGTCTGCGGCGTGATCGGGTATGCGCAGATCACTTCGGGACGGCAGAGCGCAATCCCCTCGGCGACGGCGACGGATCCTTCGGTCTGCCTAAGCATGGATCGCCTCACGCGATTTGCGGGCCAGCGCGTAGGCTTCCGTCGCGGCGGCGACGTTGCCCTCGGCGACCTTGCCGGGGAACTTGGCGCGGATCGCCGCGACGACCGACTCGAGGCGGATCTCGTCGCTCACCGCCGCGAACCCGCCGAGCAGCGCCGCGTTCGGCACCGGTCGGCCGACGTGCTTCTGCGCGAGCTCCGTCGCCGGAACCCGGCAAAGCCGGTAGTGGCGCGCGTCGCCGGCGAGGTCGGAGAGTCCGAGCTCGGCGAACGAGCGCATCGAATTGAGCAGGATCAGCCCGACGCTGCGCATGCCCTTGAACAGGTCGACCTGGTGCAGGAGTGTGGGGTCCTGGATGATCAGCGCGTCGGGCTCCATCACCGGCTCGCGCAGCCGAATCTCCTTGTCGTCGATGCGGCAAAAGGCCATCACCGGCGCGCCCATGCGCTCCGAGCCGAAGCTCGGAAACGCCTGCGCGTAACGACCCTCGAGGAAGGCGGCGACCGAGAGCAGTTCGGCGCCCGACACCACGCCCTGCCCGCCGCGCCCGTGAATCCGGACCTGAAACATCGTTCCTCCGATGACGCCCGCCGCCAGCGCGCGGACCGGCGGCTCGCGTCGTGCTTTCGCGTATCCGTGTCATGCTGCCCCTCCGCGCGCGGGGTCCCTTGACGCAAGTCAACCCGCGGCGGGGACCCGATCAAGGAGTGTTTCGATTGTTCGCGGTGCGCCGGCTGGATTGACCCACGTCAATGGGGTGCGGCGCGGCGAGACTATATTGACGGGCATCGCCGGAACTCCCTCCGGAGCGCTCCGGCATCGATCAGGCGACCGCGCGTGCCGCGGCGCAGGAGGAACCCGATGGCCATCCAGAACGCAGTCATCGCCGGCGTCGGCCTCGCCGACGCTCCACGGAAGAGCCGCTGGCCGGCGCGCCTCGACTGGACGCAGAGTGCGACGGGCCTGGTCCTCGCGCTGTTCATGTGGGGGCACATGTTCTTCGTGTCGTCGATCCTCATCAGCAACGACGCGATGTGGACGATCACGAAGATGTTCGAGGGCTACTTCGTCCTCGGCCGCTCGTACCCCGGGATCGTGTCGGTCGTCGTGGCCGCCGTCATCGCGCTGATCGTGCTGCACGCCGCGCTCGCGGTCCGCAAGTTCCCGATCAACTGGCGGCAATTCAAGCTCTTCCGCGGCCACATGGCGATGATGCGGCACGAGGACACGACGCTCTGGTTCTGGCAGGTGTTCACGGGCTTCGCGCTCTTCTTCCTCGCGACCGTGCACCTCTACGTGATGCTGACGCGGCCGCACCTGATCGGTCCGTTCGAGTCGGCGGACCGCGTCTGGTCGGACCGCTACTGGCCGCTCTACATCCTGCTGCTCCTCGCGGTCGAGTTCCACGGCGGCATCGGGCTCTACCGGCTCGCGGTCAAGTGGCAGTGGTTCGCCGGCCGCGATCCGGACGCGACGCGCAAGCGGCTGAAGGCGCTCAAGTGGGCGCTGACCGTGTTCTTCCTCGTGCTCGGCTTCGCGACGCTCGCCGCCTACATCAAGATCGGCATCGCGCACCAGCCCGACTACGGGAAACCGTACGTGCCTGCCGCGCTTGCGGCGCCGCCCGGAGCTCCGCGATGAAGATCCTCTACACCGACGTGCTCGTCATCGGCGGCGGCCTCGCCGGGCTGCGTTTGGGCATCGGCGCCCGGCGCCGCGGCCACGACGTGACGATCCTCTCGCTGGTCCCGCCGAAGCGCTCGCACTCCGCCGCGGCGCAGGGCGGCATGCAGGCTTCGCTCGGCAACGTGATCAAGGGCCAGGGCGACACCGAGGACGTGCACTTCGAGGACACGGTGCGCGGCAGCGACTGGGGCGCGGACCAGCAGGTGGTCCGCATGTTCGTCAATACGGCACCCAAGGCGGTGCGCGAGCTCGCGGCGTGGGGCTGTCCGTGGAGCCGCGTGCGCAAGGGCGACCGCGACGTGATCATCAACGGCCAGAAGGTGACGATCACCGAGCGCGACGAGGCGCACGGGCTCGTCGCGCAGCGCGACTTCGGCGGCACGAAGAAATGGCGCACGTGCTACGTCTCCGACGGCACCGGCCACGCGATGCTGCAGACGATGAGCGACCAGGCGATCGGCGACGCGATTCCGGTGGTCGAGCGTGTCGAGGCGATCGCGCTCATCCACGACGCGGGCCGCTGCTACGGCGCGATCGTCCGCGACCTCGTCACCGGCGAGCTCGCGGCCTACGTCGCGAAGGCGACCGCCATCGCGAGCGGCGGCGCGGGGCGCCTCTACCGGGTCACGACCAACGCCGTGATCTGCGAGGGCATCGGCGCCGGCATCGCGCTCGAGACCGGCGTTGCCTCGCTCGGCAACATGGAGGCGGTCCAGTTCCACCCGACCGCGATCTTCCCCGCGGGCATCCTCGTCACCGAGGGCTGCCGCGGCGACGGCGGGCTGCTCAAGGACGTCGACGGCCACCGCTTCATGCCGGACTACGAGCCCG
>DASQBO010000366.1:0-4603 GCA_035635175.1 Casimicrobiaceae bacterium
CGATCCACGCCTCGGCGTCGTTGGCGGGCTGCTCGATCACGTGCGCGCCGGTCGACCACTTGGCCATCGACTTCGACATGAGCAGCGAGATGATCGCGCCGGTGAAGCCCACCACCGCCGAGAATGCGAGCAGCGAGCCCAGGTCCACGCCGGACTGAGCGGCCATCACGCGGTCGAGCCCGAGCAGGCGCAGCACCACGGAGAGGACCAGCAGGACCGCGAGGTTGGTTGCGACGAAGAGGAATATTCGCTTCATGGGGAAGGCTCCGGATTCGATGCGGCGGGCGCCATCTTAGCGCATGCCGGCGGCGGCGATCCGCGGAGAACGCGCTACGGCTTCGCCCAAGAATCGCGCAGCGTGACCGTGCGGTTGAACACCGGCCGGCCCGCCGCGTGGTCGGCCGAATCGGCGACGAAATAACCGTGCCGCTCGAACTGGACGCGCTCCTCGGGCCGCGCCTCGGCGAGCGCGGGCTCGACGCGGGCGGTGATGACGCGCTTCGAATCGGGATTGAGGTCGTCGAGGTAGTTCCGCTCGACCGGCGCCGCGCTCTCGTCGTCCTCGTCCTCGCCCGCCACCGCGACGGCGTGGCGCAGCGCGGCGTCGGGAACGTCGCCCCCCGCGCGCGCGCCGAAGGGGTTGCGCGAGCCGGGAAACGGGACCGCGAAGAGCCGGTCGTAGAGGCGCACCTCGGCCGGCACCGCGTGCGCGGCGGAGAGCCAGTGGATGTTGCCCTTGACCTTGCGCACGTCGGCTCCGGGCGTCCCGCTCTTCGTCGCCGGGTCGTACGTGCAGTGGACCGCGGTGACGTTGCCCGAGGCGTCCTTCTCCGCGCCCACGCAGCGGACGATGTATCCGTAGCGGAGCCGCACCTCGGCGCCCGGCGCGAGCCGGAACCACCCTTTCGGCGGCTGCTCGTCGTAGTCGTCACGCTCGATCAGCAGCTCGCGCGTCAACGGCAGCGAGCGCCGCCCGAGCTCCGGGTGATGCGGGTGGTTGGGCGCGAAGCACTCCTCGCTCGCCCCCTCGGGAAAGTTGTCGATCACGAGCCGGACGGGGTCGAGAAGCGCGATGCGCCGCGGCGCGCGCGCGTTGAGGTCGTCGCGCATGCAGTCCTCGAGCACGCTCATGTCGATCCACGAATCGGACTTCGACACGCCGATGCGCTCGGCGAAGAGGCGGAATCCCTCCGGCGTGAAGCCGCGGCGGCGCGCGCCGACGAGCGTCGGCATCCGGGGATCGTCCCAGCCGTCGACGTGACCCTTCGTCACGAGCTCGATCAGCCGGCGCTTCGAGAGGACCACGTAGGTGAGGTTGAGCCGCGCGAACTCGTATTGCTGCGGCAGCGGGCGCTCGAGCTGCGCGCCCTCGGCGAGCTTCTCGATCACCCAGTCGTAGAGCGGACGGTGGTCCTGGAACTCGAGCGTGCAGATCGAGTGGGTGATCCGCTCGAGCGCGTCGCTGATGCAGTGCGTGTAGTCGTAGAGCGGGTACACGCACCACTTGTCGCCGGTCCGGTGGTGCGAGGCGTGGCGGATCCGGTAGATGGCCGGGTCGCGCATGTTCACGTTCGGGCTCGACATGTCGATCCTGAGGCGCAGCACGTGCGCACCGTCCGGAAACTCGCCCGCGCGCATCCGGCGGAAGAGCTCCAGGTTCTCGGCGACCGGCCGGTCGCGGTACGGGCTCGCGCGGCCCGCCTCGGTCAGCGTGCCGCGCAGCGCGCGCATCTCGTCGGCCGTCTGGCTGTCGACGTAGGCGAGCCCCTGCTCGATGAACCACTCCGCGAAGCGGTAGAGCGCGTCGTAATAGTCCGAGGCGTGGTAGCGGTGCGGGCCCCAATCGTAGCCGAGCCAGCGCACGGTTTCCGCGATCGAGTCCTCGTACTCGACGTCCTCCTTGAGCGGATTCGTGTCGTCGTAACGCAGGTGGCAGCGTCCCCCGTTCTCCGCGGCGAGGCCGAAATTGAGGATGATCGACTTGGCGTGCCCGAAGTGCAGGTAGCCGTTGGGCTCCGGGGGGAAGCGGGTGACGACCCGACCACCGTACTTGCCGGTCCGGTTGTCCTCCGCGATGATCGTGCGCAGGAAATTCGGCGCGGTCCCCGCTGGGGGCGCCGCGCGCGTGCGCGCGTCCGGAGGCGCGCTCGCCTCCGCGATAACTGGCCGTGGCGCAGCGCTGATCGTCGCTTTGTTCATGAACAATCTTTGACAACCGACATTCTAACGCGGGCGCTGCGACGCGTCATCGACGCGGCTCCCAGTGCGCAGCGGTCGAGGGCCGGAAAGCCGCGCCCTGCAAGGCTTTGCGGGGTGTTGCCTGTTGCGCGGCGCGCCCGTTGTCCACAAATCCTGTGGATAAAATTGTGCGTATCTTGTAAATTCACTCGCTAAGTCGTGGGGCGGCCGGAAGAAAGCTTCGCGTGCACAAATTCACGCCGATTTTTTCGCCCGCCAACTCAATGCATTACGAAGTCTCCTCCGGGCTTTCTCCGTGCTTTCGCCGGGCCCGTCTGTCACGTCGGTGACATTCGCGTGATGCAATTCTTACATGTCTTTGTCGTGGACATGCCCGGCGCTGTCGAGCCCGCGACCCGCAGCTGACTTCGGAACGATCGATGTCCCGCATCCCCGGCTTGCCCCCCGCCGCGCGCTTGCCGTCGTCGGAGGACGTGCGGGCGCCCGCCCCCGCATACGCCGTGCTCCCGGTCTCGCTCTTCGTGAGCTCCGCGCGGCTGATCCTCGAGCGCCATCTCGGGCTCGTCTGGGTGAGCGGGGAGGTCTCGAACTTCACCCGCGCCGCGTCCGGGCATTGCTACTTCAACCTCAAGGACGCGCAGGCGCAGGTCCGCTGCGTGTTCTTCAAGAGCCGCGCGCAGTTCGCCGAGTTCGCGCTGCGCGACGGCCTCGCGGTCGAGGTCCGCGCGGTCGCGTCGATCTACGAGCCGCGCGGCGAGTTCCAGCTCAACGTCGAGACCGTGCGCCTCGCGGGCCAGGGCGCGCTCTACGAGCGGTTCGCGCGGCTCAAGGCGCGGCTCGAGGCGGAAGGCTGGTTCGCGCCGGAGCGCAAGCGCGCGCTCCCGCCGTGGCCGCGCGCGGTCGGCATCGTCACCTCGACGCGCGCCGCCGCGCTGTCCGACCTGCTCGCGATGCTCCGCAAGCGCTGGCCGCCGCTGCGCGTCGTCGTCTATCCCGCGACCGTGCAAGGCGACGGCGCCGCGCCTTCGATCGCCCGGGCGATCCGCGCAGCCAACGAGCGCGCGGAAGTCGAGGTCCTGATCGTCGCGCGCGGCGGCGGCTCCATCGAGGACCTGTGGGCGTTCAACGAGGAAGTCGTCGCGCGCGCCGTGTTCGAGTCCGCGCTGCCCGTCGTGTCCGGCGTCGGTCACGAGACCGACGTGACGATCTGCGACTTCGTCGCCGACGTGCGCGCGCCGACGCCGACGGCGGCCGCCGCGCTGGTCGCGCCGGATCGCGAGGCGGTCGCGCGCCACGTCGCCTCCGTCGCCGGCCGCCTGCGGCACGCGCAACTCCGGAAGCTCGAGACGGCGATGCAGCGCGTGGACGGGGCGGCGCGGCGTCTCGTCCATCCCGCGACCCGCATCGAGCGGCAGGCGCGCGACGCCGCGCTCCTCGCGGACAGGATGGCGCGGGCGTTGCGTCACCGGCTCGACGCTGCGTCGGGACGGGTCGGGGGGCTCGCGCAGCGGATCGCCTGGCGGCTCGCGCAGCCGTTGCCGCAGTCGGCGGCCCTCGCGCCCGCGGCGCTCGCCCTCACGCGCGCGGCACGCGCGCGCTACGACCGGCTCGACACGCGCGTGGCGGTTCTCGCGCGCAGTCTCGCGCACCTGAATCCGCAGGCGGTGCTCGAACGCGGCTACGCGATCGTCACCGCCGGCGGCGGCGCAATCGTGGAGGATGCAGGTACGCTCGCGGTCGGCGAGCACGTCGACATCGCCTTCGCGCGCGGCACGGCGGGGGCGACGATCGACAAGGTGTAGCGGCGCGAGCGGCTCGCCGTTCGGCCTCCGCACGGCTGGAGTGCCTCGTTCAAGCGAGAGGTCGGCCTCCGAACGCGCTCTCGATGGCTCGCATCCCCGAGCAAGCTCGGGGCCCCTGCTCGCCGTTCGCGCGTTCCCCCGCGCGAAGCGCCGCGGGGGAGCGAGCAATCGCGAGTCGACGCAGACGGCCGACAGCGCCGTGCAACAACAATTCGAGGCGGTGCGGAGGCCGCGCCGCTACGCCTCGTCGGGCTCCGGATCGTCGATCGCTTCCGCACCCGGCCGCCGGGCGACGCTCGCCGGCGCCGCGGCCGCGATCCGCGGCGTCGTCGTGACGACGTCCGCGTTCTGTGCCCGATGGCGCAACGCGTGATCGATCAGCACGAGCGCCATCATCGCCTCGACGATCGGCGTAGCGCGAATGCCGACGCACGGGTCGTGGCGGCCGTGGGTGTTCACCGTCACCGGGTTGCCGGCCTTGTCGATCGAGCGGCGGTCGAGGCGGATCGACGACGTGGGCTTCACGGCGATCGTGACGACGATGTCCTGGCCCGTGGAGATGCCGCCGAGAATGCCGCCCGCATGGTTCGAGAGAAAGCCTT
>DASQBO010000367.1:0-7782 GCA_035635175.1 Casimicrobiaceae bacterium
GTCGAGCGGGCGCAGAAGGAGACCGGGCTCGTGGCGATGGTCGGCCACACGCGCCGCTTCAATCCGAGCCACCAGTGGGTGCATCGGCGCATCGTCGTGGGCGAGCTCGCGATCCAGCAGATGGACGTGCAGACGTACTTCTTCCGGCGGCGGAACATCAACGCGCTCGGCCAGCCGCGGTCGTGGACCGACCATCTGCTCTGGCACCACGCGGCGCACACGGTCGACCTGTTCGCTTACCAGGCCGGGCGGATCGTCCAGGCCAACGCGGTCGAAGGGCCGCATCACCCCGAGCTCGGCATCGCCATGGACATGTCGATCCAGCTCAAGAGCGAGAGCGGGGCGATCTGCACCCTCTCGCTCTCGTTCAACAACGACGGGCCGCTCGGCACCTTCTTCCGCTACATCGGCGACGCGGGCACCTACATCGCGCGCTACGACGATCTAATCGACGGCAGGGACCAGAAGATCGACGTGTCGACGGTCGACGTGTCGATGAACGGGATCGAGCTGCAGGACCGCGAGTTCGTCGCGGCGATCCGCGAGCGGCGCGAGCCGAACGCGAGCGTCGCGCAGGTGCTGCCGTGCTATCGCACTCTGGCGGAGCTCGAGGCGCAACTCGCGCTGGACAAGGGTTGAGGCGGCAGGCGCGGACCGGCGCGAGGCAGACTCCGGCCGCAGGGCAAGGTCGACGGGGCAAGAGGGCGAGACGATGGGCGGCGGACCGCGGGACTACGGGATTCCGGGCACGACGGTGTTCGACGGTTACCTCGCGCGGAAGGGCTACGCGCTCAACCGGATGTGCTATTCGTTCAATTCGGCCGACAATCGCGCGGAGTTCAAGCGCGACGAGGACGCTTACTGCCGCAAGTACGGCCTCGGCGACGAGCAGCGCGCGGCGATCGCGAGCCGTAACGTGCTGCGGCTGATCGCCGCCGGCGGCAACATCTACTACCTCGCCAAGTTCGCGGGCATCCTTGGGCTCGACGTCCAGGACATCGGCGCGCAGCAGACGGGGATGACCAAGGACGCGTTCAAGGCCATGCTCGTCGCGGCCGGGAAATAGGAGACGGGACATGGCCAACGTCATCGGAGCCGTCACGAGCTCGCACGTCCCGGCGATCGGGGGCGCGATCGCGAAGAACCTGCAGCAGGAGCCGTACTGGAAACCGTTCTTCGACGGCTATCCGCCGGCGCAGGCGTGGCTCGCCCGCGCGAAGCCGGACGTCGCCGTCGTGTTCTACAACGACCACGGACTCAACTTCTTCCTCGACAAGCTGCCGACGTTCGCCGTCGGCGCGGCCCCGGAGTACCGAAACGCCGACGAGGGGTGGGGCATCCCGACCGTCAAGCCGTTCAAGGGTGATCCAGCGCTGTCCTGGCACGTCATCGAATCGCTCGTCGCCGACGAGTTCGACATCACGACGTGCCAGGAGATGCTCGTCGACCACGCGCTGACGCTGCCGATGGCGCTGCTGTGGCCGGGCGGCGGCGACTGGCCGGTGCGCATCGTGCCGATCGCGATGAACCACGTCCAGCACCCGCTGCCGTCGCCGCGACGGGCGTATCGACTCGGCCAGAGCGTCGGCCGTGCGCTCGACGCGTGGGACGAGGACGTCCGCGTCGTCGTGCTGGGCACCGGCGGGCTCTCGCACCAGCTCGACGGCCAGCGCGCGGGCTTCATCAACAAGCCCTTCGACCTCATGTGCATGGACGCGCTGGTCAACGACCCGGAGCGGCTCACGCGCTATTCGACGCTCGACATCGTTCGCGAGGCCGGCGCGCAGGGCACCGAGATCATGGCGTGGATCGCGGCGCGCGGCGCGCTCACCGGCCGCGTGACCAGGGTTCACTCGAACTACCACATCCCGGTGTCCAACACGGCGACGGGCCTCATGGTGCTCGCGAACGAGCGGGTGCCTGCGGCGCGCGCGGCGTGACGCAAGGACGAGCTCGCGATGATCATCGACTGTCACGGGCACTACACGACGGCGCCCCCGGCGCTCGAGGCGTGGCGCAAGCGCCAGGTCGCCGCCCTCGACGATCCGGCGAAGGGGCCGACGCGCGCCGAGCTCGTCATCGGCGACGACGAGATCCGCGCGAGCCTCGAGAACGCGCAATTGAAGATGCAGCGCGAGCGCGGCACCGACCTGACCATCTTCTCGCCCCGCGCGAGCTTCATGGCCCACCATGTCGGCACCGAGGCGACGAGCCGCGAGTGGTCCGAGATCTGCAACGACCTGGTCGCCCGCGTCTGCGGGCTGTACCCGGACAACTTCGTCGGGGTGTGCCAGCTGCCGCAGTCGCCCGGCGTGCCGCCCGAGCGCTGCATTCCGGAGCTCGAGCGCTGCGTCAGGGAGCTCGGGTTCATCGGCTGCAACCTCAATCCCGACCCCTCGGGCGGGCACTGGAAGGAGCCGCCGCTCACCGACCGCTGGTGGTACCCGCTCTACGAGAAGATGGTCGAGCTCGACGTGCCGGCGATGGTCCACGTCAGCACGTCGTGCAACCCGTGCTTCCACGCGACGGGCGCGCACTACATCAACGCGGACACCACGGCCTTCATGCAGTTCCTGACCTCGGACCTGTTCAAGGACTTCCCGACGCTCCGGTTCATCATCCCGCACGGCGGCGGTGCGGTGCCGTACCATTGGGGGCGTTACCGCGGCCTGGCGCAGGACATGAAGCGGCCTCCGCTCGAGGAGCTGCTCCTCGACAACGTGTTCTTCGACACGTGTGTCTACCACGAACCCGGCATCGAGCTCCTGACGAAGGTGATCCCGGTCGACAACATCCTCTTCGCCTCCGAGATGGTCGGCGCGGTGCGCGGCATCGATCCGAAGACGGGCCACCATTTCGACGACACCCGCCGCTACGTCGAGCAGGTCGACGCGCTGTCGGCGGCGGACCGCGCGAAGATCTACGAAGGCAACGCGCGCCGCGTGTTCGGCCGGCTCGGCCGGCGGTCCGCGCGCGAAGTGAACGCCACCGCGGCGCGCGGCTGATGGAACTGCTCCTGCTGCCGGGCCTCATGTGCGACGCCGCGGTCTGGACGCCGGTGCTGCCGCGGCTCGAGGCGGTCGCCCGCTGTCGGATCCCGGATTACGGGAGCGCGACGAGCCTTCCGGAGATGGCCGCGCGCGTGCTCGCCGCTGCGCCGCCGGCGTTCGCGCTGGCCGGCCATTCGATGGGCGGGCGCGTGGCGCTCGAGATCGTGCGGCGCGCCCCGGAGCGGATCGACCGGCTGGCGCTCCTCGACACGGGGTTCCGCGCGCTGCCACGGGACAGCGCGGGCGACGACGAGACGGCGGGCCGGCGCGCGCTCCTCGCGATCGCGCGCGAGCGCGGTGTCCGCGCGATGGCGCGCGAATGGGCGCGGCCGATGGTGCATCCGGCGCGGCGCGACGACGAAGCGCTCGTGGGCCCGATCCTCGACATGTTCGCGCGCCACTCGACCGACGACTTCGCCGCGCAGATCGACGCGCTCCTCGCTCGACCCGACGCGACGGCGGTGCTGCGCTCGCTCGCCTGTCCGACGCTCGTGCTGTGCGGCCGTCAGGACGGCTGGGCGCCGCCCTCGCAACACGAGGAGATGGCGGCGCTCATTCCCGGGGCGACTCTGGCTGTGATCGAAGGCTGCGGCCACATGGCGCCGATGGAGCGGCCGCACGAGGTGGCCGAGGCGATGCTCGCGTGGCTGGGCGCCCCCCTGGATTCTGACCCGCGGGCGGAAACGCCCGCAATCGCAACGTGACGCATCGACACGACGTTCGGATCAACCCACCCCACGAGGAGAAACCGATGAACCACTCCCACCGCCCCCAGCGCCGCCGCGCGCTGCAGGGCCTGGCCGCCGCCGCGGCGCTCGCCGCGTTCGCCGGCCAGGCTCTCGCCGCCGATCCCTTCAAGATCGGGCTCATCCTGCCGATGACGGGGCCGTTCGCGTCGACGGGCAAGCAGATCGAGGCCGCGGCGCGCCTCTACATGGCGAAGAACGGCGACACGGTCGCTGGACGCAAGATCGAGTTGATCGTCAAGGACGACACCGGTCTCGCGCCCGAGACGACCAAGCGTATCGCGCAGGAGATGGTCGTGCAGGACAAGGTGAGCGTGCTCGCGGGCTTCGGGCTCACGCCTCTCGCCCTCGCCGCCGCGCCCGTCGCGACGGAGGCGAAGGTGCCGATGATCGTGATGGCGGCCGCCACCGGGATGATCCCGACGCGCTCGCCGTTCATCGTGCGTCCGAACTTCACCTTGCCGCAGGTGACGGCACCGATCGCCGAATGGGCGCTCAAGAACAAGATCAAGCGCGTGGTCACGATGGTCACCGAGTACGGCCCCGGCCTCGACGCAGAGAAGACGTTCGTCGCGACGTTCAAGGCCGGCGGCGGCGAGATCGTCGAGTCGATCCGCACCCCGCTGCGCAATCCGGACTACGCGCCGTTCCTGCAGCGCGCGAAGGACGCGAAGCCGGACGCGTTGTTCGTGTTCGTGCCTTCGGGCGAAGGCCTCGCCGTGATGAAGCAGTTCGACGAGCGCGGCTTGAAGCAGGCGGGCGTCAAGCTGATCGGCACGGGCGACGTGACCGACGACGACCTGCTCGAGGCGATGGGCGCGCCGGCGGTCGGGGTCATCACGTCGTTCCACTACTCGGCCGCGCACGACTCGCCCGAGAACAAGGCGTACGTCGACGCCTTCATGAAGGCGAACAACGGGATGCGCCCGAACTTCCACTCGGTCGGCGGCTACGACGGCATGCACCTCATCTACGAGGCGCTCAAGAAGGCCGGTCCGAGCGCGACGGGCGAGCAGCTGGTCGAGGCGATGAAAGGCATGAAGTGGATGAGTCCGCGCGGGCCGATCTCGATCGACCCGGCGACGCGGCAGCCGATCCAGACCGTCTACCTGCGCGAAGTGAAGATGGTCAACGGCAAGCCGTGGAACGTCGAGTTCGACAAGTTCGAGAACGTGAAGGACCCCGGCAACTAGGGCTCCTCCGAGGCGCTCGCGCGCGCCTCCCCCTCCGGGGGGGCGCGGCGACCTCGGGGCAGTCTTTCGATCGCGCAGGGCATCGGATCGGCGCACGAGGAGCTTGGATGCTCGGAAATCTCGCCGGGGTGCTGTTCGACGGCGTCGCGTACGGGAGCCTGCTGTTCATCATCAGCATCGGCCTGTCGGTGACGATGGGCCTCATGAACTTCGTCAACCTCGCGCACGGTGCGTTCGCGATGGTGGGCGGGTACGCCTGCGTGCTGCTGATGTCGCGCGTGGGCGTCCCGTTCCTCGCGACGCTGCCGGTCGCGTTCCTCGTTGCCGCGGCGGCGGGCGTCGCGCTCGAGCGGACGCTCTACCGGCGGCTCTACAAGGCCGCGCACCTCGACCAGGTGATGTTCTCGATCGGCCTCGTGTTCATGGCGGTCGCGGCCACCACCTATTTCTTCGGCCCTTCGCAGCAGCCGATGCGCCTGCCCGATTTCCTGCGGGGGCAGGTGCACTTCCTCGGCGTCGACCTCGGCGCGTACCGGCTGTTCCTGATCGCGATCGTCGCCGTCCTCACGGTCGCGCTGCACCTGCTCCTCGTGCGCACGCGCTTCGGGGCGCAGGTGCGGGCGTCGGTCGACAACGCGACGGCGTCCGCGGGCCTCGGCATAGACGTCGATCGCGTGTTCGCGGTGACGTTCGCGCTCGGGTCCGGCCTCGCGGGCCTGGGCGGGGGCCTGGGCGTCGACGTGCTCGGGCTCGACCCGACGTTTCCGCTCAAGTACATGGTGTACTTTCTTCTCGTGGTCGCGATCGGCGGCGCGGGGACGATCAAGGGGGGCCTCGTCGCGGCGACGATCCTCGGCGTCTGCGACGTCGCCGGCAAGTACTACGTGCCGCAGGTCGGCTCGTTCATCATCTACTTCCTGATGGTGACGCTGATGATCCTGTTCCCCGCCGGCCTCTATGGGCGCCGCGCGTAGCCCGGCGGCGGCCACGGCGGCCGCGGCGGTCGTTCCCCCGCTCCCGACCGACCGCTGGCGCGTCGTCGAGATCGCGTTCTGGGGCCTCGCCCTCGGGGCGTTCTTCGCCTTTCCGCAGCACCGCGTGCTCGGCAGCCAGATCCTGATCACGGGGCTCTTCGCCGTCTCGCTCGACCTGATCCTCGGCTACGCCGGCATCGTCTCGCTCGGGCACGCGGCCTACTTCGGCATCGGCGCCTACGCGGCGGGATTGCTGGCCGTCCACGGCTGGGGCGAGCCATTCTCCGGCCTCGTCGTCGCCGGTGCGGCGGGAGCCGTGCTCGGCTTCGCCACGAGCTTCCTCGTCGTGCGCGGCTCCGATCTCGCGCGGCTCATGGTGACCCTCGGCATCGGCCTCATGCTGTTCGAGGCGGCGAACCAGCTGCCGTCGATCACCGGCGGCGCCGACGGCCTGTCGGGCGTCACGATGGACAAGGTGCTCGGGCGGTTTGCGTTCGACCTGGCCGGCAGCACCGCGTACCTCTACAGCCTCGGCATCCTGTTCGTCCTGTTCGCCGCCGCACGCCGGCTCGTGAGCTCGCCCTTCGGGCTGTCGCTACGAGGCATCCGCGAAAACGCACGCCGGATGCCGGCCATCGGTGCGCCGGTGGGGAAGCGGCTGATCGCCGTCTACACGGTCAGCGCGGCGATGGCGGGTGTCGCCGGCGGGCTCCTCGCGCAGACCACGCAGTTCGTCGGACTCGACGTGTTCGGCTTTCCGCGCTCGGCGGATCTGATGATCATGCTCGTGCTGGGCGGCGCCGGGAGGCTCTACGGCGGCCTCGTCGGTGCGACGGTCTTCATGATCGCGCACCACTTCCTGTCCGACCTCAATCCGATCTACTGGCAGTTCTGGCTCGGCCTGCTGCTCGTCGTCGTCGTGCTCTTCGCGCGCGGCGGCATCCTCGGCGCGGTCGAGATGCTGCGCGAGCGCCGGCCGGAGAGGGGATCGTGACGCCCGCTCTGCGCACGGCGGGGCTGTCGAAGGCGTTCGGCGCCTTCAAGGCGAACAGCGACGTCTCCCTCGCGTTCCCGCACGGCGTCCGGCATGCGCTCATCGGCCCGAACGGGGCCGGCAAGACGACGCTGATCAACCTGCTCACGGGGGCGCTCGCGCCGACGTCGGGCGACGTGTACCTGGGCGACGAGCGGATCACGGCGCTCGGCCAGCACCAGCGTGTCAAGCTCGGGATGACGCGCACCTTCCAGATCAGCACGCTGTTCGCGGGACTCACCGTGCTCGAGTCGGTGACGCTGGCGGTCTGCGAGCGCAAGGGACGCGCCGGCGTGTGGCATCGGACGGTCGCGCGCCAGCGCGAGGAAGTCGACGAGGCGCTCGCGCTCCTCGGAGTGCTGCGCCTGTCGGCCGAAGCGAACGCGCTGACGAGGAACCTCCCCTACGGCAAGCAGCGCCTGGTGGAGATCGCGCTCGCGCTGGCGACGAAGCCGCGGATCCTGCTCCTCGACGAGCCGGCGGCGGGCATTCCGGCGGGCGAGAGCGCCGAGCTCTTCGGGGTCATCGCGGGGCTGCCGAAAGACGTGACGATCCTCTTCATCGAGCACGACATGGAGCTCGTGTTCCGCTTTGCCGAGCGCATCACCGTCCTCGTCGGCGGCAAGGTGCTGACCGAGGGAACGCCCGACGAGATCGCGGCCGACCCGCGCGTGCGCGAGGTTTACCTGGGCGAGGCGCAGCATGGCTGAGCTTCTCGCGCTCGACGGCGTTACCGCGGGCTACGGCGACGGCATCGTCCTCGAGGACGTGTCGCTGTCGCTCGAG
>DASQBO010000368.1:0-1742 GCA_035635175.1 Casimicrobiaceae bacterium
AACTCGTGCATCGGCGGATCGAGGAGCCGCACCGTCACGGGCAGGCCCGCCATCGCCTTGAAGATGCCCTTGAAGTCGGCGCGCTGGATCGGCAGGAGCCGGTCGAGCGCGGACTGCCGCGCCTCGGGCGTCTCGGCCAGGATCATCTGCTGGACGATCGGCAGGCGCTCGCTGTCGTTGAACATCCGCTCGGTGCGGCAGAGTCCGATCCCCTTTGCGCCGTACTGCCGGGCCCGCGCCGCGTCGCGCGGCGTGTCGGCGTTGGCGAACACCGCGAGCCGCGCGACCTGGTCCGCCCAGCCGAGCAGCGTCGCGAGCGCGGGAAAGAACTCGGCCTCGACGGTCGGAATCGCGCCGACGTAGACGTTGCCGGTCGAGCCGTCGACGGTGACGACGTCGCCTTCGCGCAGCACGGTGCCGCCGATGACGGCGCGGCGCTCGCGGACGTCGATGCGGATCGCCTCGCAGCCGGACACGCACGGCTTGCCCATCCCGCGCGCGACGACCGCGGCGTGCGAGGTCTTGCCGCCGCGCGAGGTCAGGATCGCCTGCGCGGCGAAGAAACCGTGGATGTCCTCGGGCTTCGTCTCCTCACGCACGAGGATGACCTTCTCGCCCAGCTTGCCGCGCTGCTCGGCGGTGTCGGCGTCGAAGACGATGGTGCCGGAGGCGGCGCCCGGTGATGCGGGGAGGCCCTGGGCCAGCGGCGCCGCGGCGTGCCGAGGATCGAGCGTCGGCACGAGGAGCTGCTCGAGGAGCGAAGGATTGATGCGCTTGAGCGCGCTCTCGCGGCCGATCAGCCCTTCCTCGCACATCTCGACCGACGTGACGACCATCGCCCGCGCGTTCATCTTGCCGTTGCGCGTCTGCAGGCAGTAGAGCCGCCCGCGCTCGATCGTGAACTCGAAGTCCTGCACCTCCCGATAGTGGGCCTCGAGCTTGTCGCGGAGCGCGACGAGCTGGCGATGCAGCTCCGGCATCTCGTCGGCCATCGCCGCGATCGGCCTCGGCGTGCGGATGCCGGCGACGACGTCCTCGCCCTGCGCGTTGACCAGGTATTCGCCGTAGATCGCGTTCTCGCCGGTGCCCGGGTTGCGCGTGAAGCCGACGCCCGTCGCCGAGTCGTCGCCCATGTTGCCGAACACCATCGCGACGACGTTGACCGCGGTGCCGTTCGCCATGTCTTTCGTGATCTTGAACTGGCGCCGGTAGTCGACCGCCCGCTTGCCGTTCCACGACCGGAACACGGCCTCGATCGCGAGCCGGAGCTGCTCGTGCGGGTCGTCGGGGAAGGGCGCGCCGGTGTGCCCGCGGCAGATCTCGAGAAAACGCGACGCGAGCGAGCGCAGCGCCTCCGCGTCGAGATCGACGTCGTTCTTCGCGCCGTGCGCGCGCTTCGCCTCCGCCATCGCCGCGTCGAACGGCTCGTCGGGAACGCCGAGCGCGATCTTGCCGAAGAGCTGGACGAAGCGGCGCCAGGCGTCGTAGCCGAAGCGAGGGTTGCCGGTGGCGCGGATCAGCCCGGCGAGCGTCGCCTCGTTGAGCCCGAGGTTCAGGATGGTGTCCATCATTCCCGGCATCGACATCGCCGAGCCGGAGCGCACCGAGACGAGGAGCGGGTTCGCCGCGTCGCCGAAGCGCTTGCCGGTCTTGCGCTCGAGGGTCGCCACGTGTGCGCGGACCTCGACCATCAGGCTGTCCGGGAGCGCGTTCCCCTCGAGGTAGGCGAGGCACGCCGCCGT
>DASQBO010000369.1:0-10445 GCA_035635175.1 Casimicrobiaceae bacterium
CGACCGAGCATCACGTCCATCGCCGCGCGGATCGCCTGGATCATCGTCATCGCGGCCATCGGTCAGCCTCCGGCCTGCTCGCTCTGCCGGCGCAGGTGCGCGGGCATCGTCTCGTAGACGTCGTCGAACATCGTCGAGGCGTCGTGGACGTGGCCGGAGGCGAGCGTGCCGTAGCTCTCTGCCTCCTTCTGCGCCGCGGCGACCTCCTGCTCCAGGGCCTTCTGCGTGCGCGCGTGCTCGTCGTCGGACCACGCGCCCAGCGCGATCAGGTGCTGCTTGAGGCGCGCGACCGGGTCCCCCAGCGGAAAGTGCTTCCAGTCGTCCGCGGGCCGGTACTTCGAGGGGTCGTCCGAGGTCGAGTGGGCGCCGGCCCGGTAGGTGACCCATTCGATCAGCGTCGGGCCGTGACCGGCGCGCGCGCGCTCGATCGCCCAGCGCGACGCCGCGAGCACCGCGAGGAAATCGTTGCCGTCGACGCGCAGCGAGACGATGCCGTTGCCGACGCCGCGCGCGGCGAAGGTCGCCGCCTCCCCGCCCGCGATCCCCTGGAACGACGAGATCGCCCACTGGTTGTTCACGACGTTGAGGATCACCGGCGCGCGGTACACGGCGGCGAAGGTGAGCGCGCTGTGGAAGTCGGCCTCCGCGGTCGAGCCGTCGCCGATCCAGGCCGACGCGATGCGGGTGTCGCCCCTGATCGCGGAGCCCATCGCGAAGCCGACGGCCTGGATGTACTGGGTGCCGAGGTTGCCGGAGACCGAGAAGAAGCCGTGCGCGCGCGACGAATACATCACCGGCATCTGCCGGCCCTTGAGCGGGTCGCGCTCGTTCGAGAAGAGCTGGCACATCATGTCGACGAGAGGATAGCCGCGCGCGATCAGGATGGCCTGCTGCCGGTAGGTCGGGAAGCACATGTCGGTCGGCTCGAGCGAGAGCGCCTGGCCGACGCCGATCGCCTCCTCGCCCAGCGCCTGCATGTAGAACGAGAGCTTCTTCTGCCGTTGCGCCGTCAGCATGCGCGCGTCGAAGATGCGCGTCGTCAGCATCGCGCGCATGCCCCGGAGCAGGAGCTCGGGAGCGGCGTGCGGGTCCCACGGCCCCACCGCGCGGCCCTGGTCGTCGAGCACGCGGACGAGCGCGTCGACGACGTCGCCGGTTTCCGACGGCCGGGAGTCCACGGGCGGGCGCCGGACCGCGCCCGCGGGCGACACGCGCAGATACGAGAAATCGGTCGCGTGCCCGGGTCGCCCGGGCGGCTCGGGCACGTGCAGCTTGAGCGGCGGATACGAGCTCATTCGTCGATTGGCTTCCGTGCGATGGGGAGTGTCCGGGCAGGGTACTGGGGCCGCCGCCCCTTAAGAGCTGCGGCCGGCGACCGACACCGAAGCATAGCCTTCGCGCGCGCGGACAGGAATCCCGGCCGGCGGCCGCCGCGCGCCTCCCCCGTATAATTCGGGGTCGAATCGATTCGTTGCACGTGCCGCCGGAAACCTCCGCCTCCGGCACGGCGGCTGCGGCGGTCCCCCACGAAGGTTCCGCCGCGCACGGCAGCCCCGCCGCCGCGCCGGCGATTCCCGATCCCGCAGCGTCCCTCTCGAGGCTCGCCGCGCTGCCCCCGCTCGCCCCGCGCGTGCCCCCGCCGGGCCAGGTGACGCGGGCCGGGGCGCTGCCGGGCTCCTCCGACGCGCTCGCGCTCGCGCAGCTCGCGCGCGAATGCGTGGCGCAGAAGCGCGTGCTCGCCGCCATCGCGGCCGACGCCCAATCCGCGCAGCGGATCGCCGACGAGCTGCCCTGGTTCGCGCCGGGCGTGCGCGTCGCGCTCCTGCCCGACTGGGAGACGCTGCCCTACGACCCGTTCTCGCCGCACCACGACCTGATCTCGGAACGCCTGGCGACGCTCTACCGCGTCTCGCGCGGCGAGTGCGACGTCCTGGTCGTCGCGGCGACGACGGCGCTGCACCGGCTCGCGCCGCCGTCCTACCTCGCCGCGTTCACGTTCTTCCTGAAGCAGGGCACGACGCTCGACGTCGACGCGTTGCGCGCACAGCTCGCGCTCGCGGGCTACCAGCACGTGACGCAGGTCGTCTCGCCGGGCGAATTCTCCGTTCGCGGCGGCTTGATCGACCTCTTCCCGATGGGGAGCCCGCTGCCCTACCGGCTCGACCTCTTCGGCGACGACGTCGAGAGCATCAAGACCTTCGACGTCGACACGCAGCGCACGCTCTACCCGGTGCCCGACGTCCGCCTCCTGCCCGCGCGCGAGTTTCCGCTGGACGAGGCCGGGCGCACGCGCTTCCGCAGCCGCTATCGCGAGGTGTTCGAGGGCGACCCGTCGAAGTCGACCCTCTACCGCGACGTGAGCAACGGCATCGCGCCGGGCGGCATCGAGTATTACCTGCCGCTCTTTTTCGAGGCGACCGCGACGCTCGCGGACTACCTGCCGCCGGACGCGGTCGTCGCGCGGATCGGCGACATCGCCGGCGCCGTCGCGCGCTTCTGGCAGGACACCGACGCGCGCTACCGGCTCCTGCGCGGGGACAAGGCGCGGCCGCTGCTGCCGCCGGCCGAGGTCTTCGTGCCGGAGGACGCGTGGAACGGCGCGCTCAAGCGCTTCGCGCGCATCGAGTGGACCGCGGACGCGCGCGAAGCGCCGGCCGAAGGCGCCGCGACGCCGCTGCCCTCCGTGCAGGTCGACCGCCGCGCCGACGATCCCCTCGCGGCGCTGAAGCGGTTCCTCGCCGCCTCGCCCGACACGCGCGTGTTGATCTGTGCGGAGAGCGCGGGCCGCCGCGAGACGATGCATCAGTATTTCGCGGAGTACGGGCTCAGGCTGCCGCAGGTCGACGACTTCGGCGCCTTCCTCGCGAGCGACGCGCCGGTGTCGCTCGGCGTGTCGCCGGTGCACGCCGGCTTCGCCTGGCGCGCGGCGAGGATCGCGCTCGTCACCGAGGCCGAGCTCTACGCGGGCGTCGTCCGCCGCGGCCGCCGCGACGGCGCGCGCCGGTCGAACGTCGACGCGATGCTGCGCGACCTCTCCGAGGTGCGCGCGGGCGACCCGGTCGTCCACGAGCACCACGGCATCGGCCGCTATCTCGGCCTCGTCACGCTGGACCTGGGCGAAGGCCCCACCGAGTTCCTGCAGCTCGTCTACGCCAACGACGCGAAGCTCTACGTGCCGGTGTCGAACCTGCACCTGATCGGCCGCTACAGCGGCGCGTCGCCGGAGTCGGCGCCGCTGCACGAGCTCGGCAGCAGCCAGTGGGAGAAGGCGAAGAAGCGCGCGGCGCGGCAGGCGCACGACACCGCGGCCGAGCTCCTCAACCTCTACGCGCAGCGCGCGGCGCGGCAGGGTCACGCGTTCGCGTTCACGCCCCACGACTACGAGGCGTTCGCCGACGGCTTCCCCTTCGAGGAGACCGCGGACCAGCAGGCGGCGATCGACGCCGTGATCGCGGACCTGACGTCGGGCCGCCCGATGGACCGCCTCGTCTGCGGCGACGTCGGCTTCGGCAAGACCGAGGTGGCGCTCCGAGCCGCGTGGGTCGCGCTCGCCGACGGCAAGCAGGTCGCGGTGCTGGTGCCGACGACGCTCCTGGCCGAGCAGCACTTCAAGGTCTTCGGCGACCGCTTCGCCGAGCTCCCGGTGAAGATCGCCGAGCTCTCGCGCTTCCGCTCGGCGAAGGAGGTCGAGGCCGCGCTCGCCGGGCTCGCCGACGGCACGCTCGACCTCGTCATCGGCACGCACAAGCTCCTGCAGGCGGACGTCAGGTTCGACCAGCTCGGGCTCGTCATCATCGACGAGGAGCACCGGTTCGGCGTTCGCCAGAAGGAGCAGCTGAAGAAGCTCCGCGCCGAGGTCGACGTCCTGACGCTGACCGCGACGCCGATTCCGCGCACGCTCGCGATGTCGCTCGAGGGCATCCGCGACTTCTCGGTGATCGCGACCGCGCCGCAGCGGCGACTCTCGATCAAGACGTTCGTCGCGCCGTACGCGCGCGGGATCATCCGCGAAGCCGCGCTGCGCGAGATGAAGCGCGGCGGCCAGGTCTACTTCCTGCACAACGACATCGACACGATCGCGACGACCGCCGAGCGGCTGCGCGAGCTCGTGCCCGAGGCGCGGATCGCCGTCGCGCACGGACAGATGGCGGAGCGCGAGCTCGAGCAGGTGATGCGCGATTTCTACGCGCAGCGGGTGAACCTGCTCGTCTGCTCCACGATCATCGAGACCGGCATCGACGTGCCGACCGCGAACACGATCATCATCGAGCGCGCCGACCGCTTCGGCCTGGCACAGCTCCATCAGCTCCGCGGCCGGGTCGGCCGCTCGCATCACCAGGCGTACGCGTACCTGCTGACGCCGCCGGGCGAGTCGCTGTCCGGCCAGGCGCGCAAGCGTCTCGACGCGATCCAGATGATGGAGGACCTGGGCTCGGGCTTCCACCTTGCGCTGCACGACCTCGAGATCCGCGGCGCGGGCGAGGTGCTCGGCGAGTCGCAGTCCGGCGAGATGCAGGAGGTCGGCTTCCAGCTCTACGCCGACATGCTCCGGGCGGCCGTGTCGGCGCTCAAGTCGGGCCGCGAGCCCGACCTCTCGGCCCCACTCGGCGTCACGACGGAGATCAACCTGCACGTGCCCGCGCTGCTGCCGGAGGATTACTGCAGCGACGTGCACGAGCGGCTCGTCCTCTACAAGCGCCTCGCGAACTGCGAGACCGCCGACGAGCTGACGGCGATGGAGGAGGAGCTCGTCGACCGCTTCGGCAAGCCGCCGGAGCCCGCGCAGGCGCTCGTCGCCTGCCACCGGCTGCGGCTCGCGGCGAAGCCGCTCGGCGTCGTCAAGATCGACGCGGCGCCCGAGCGGAGCGCCGTGCAGTTCGTGAAGGAGCCGCCGTTCGACGCCGGCACGCTGATCCTCATGGTCCAGCGCGACGGGCGCATCCGTTTCGCGGGCCCCGACCGCGTCCGCATCGAGCGCGCGGCGCCGACGCTCGAGGAACGCGTGGCGCTCGTCCGGGAGTTCCTGGGCAAGTTGCGCTAGGCGCGAACACCCAGGAGTTCGTCATTCCCGCGAACGCGGGAATCCAGTGACTTGGGGCATCGCCGGCGACGAGCCAACGTCACTGGGTCCCCGCCTGCGCGGGGACGACGAACCTCGTGCCTCGATCCGGGCAACGTCACTGGCTCCTCGCCTCTGCAGGGACGACACACCTTGCGCCTGCGCGGGGACGGCGTACGTTCAGCTGCCGTCGCGCGGCTTCTCGGCCACATCGCCGACGTGCACGCGGCCGCGCCCGAACGCCTTGGCTTGATAGCAGTTCGCGTCCGCCGCGTTCATGATGTCGGCCTCGGTGTGCGGGCCGGCGGCAATCGGCACGAGTCCGACGCTGACGCCGAGCGTGAACGACCGCCCGTGGCACTCGAACGCCACCTGCGCGACGGCATCGCGGAGCGCCTCGGCGATGCGCGCCGCGTGGTCCGGCGCGCAGTTCTCGAGCAGCACGCCGAACTCGTCGCCGCCGAGCCGCGCCAGCGTGTCGCCTTCGCGCAGCTTGCGCTGGAGCAGGAGGCTGATCTCGCGCAATAGCTCGTCCCCGGCGGCGTGGCCGCACGCGTCGTTCACTTCCTTGAAGCGGTCGAGATCGAGATAGAGCATCGCGTGGCGCCGGTCGAGCTCTGCCGCAGCGGCGAGCGCCCGCTGCAGGCGGTGCTCGAACTCGCGCCGGTTCGGCAACCCCGTCAGCGCGTCGTGCCGCGCTTGGTGCGAGAGCTGCGCCGCGAACCGGCGCTCGTCGGTCACGTCGTAGAACACGAGGACCGCCCCGATGATCGCACCGTCGCGGTCGCGGATCGGCGCCGCCGACGCATCGACGCCGACCTCGCGGCCGTCGCGCCGGATCAGGATCGCGTCGCCGCGGAGCTCGACGCCGCGGCCGCCGTCGAGCAGTGTCGCGACCGGATTGATGCGCGCCTTGCGGTTCGTCTCGTCGATGATGTCGAACACTTCCTCGAGCGGCCGGCCGACCGCCGCCTTGCGCGTCCAGCCGGTCAGCGCTTCCGCGACCGGATTGAGCGTCTCGATGCGGCCGCGCTCGTCGGTCGTGATGACCCCTTCGGCGATCGATTGCAGCGTCACCTGCGCGCGGTCCCGCTCGGCGTGGAGCTGCGCCTCGAGCGCGGCGCTCGTCCGGAGCATCCGCCGCGACAGCGCGATGCCGACGACGCCGAGCGCCGCGGCCACGAACACGAGCAGCACCTCGAGGATCTCCTGCGTCCGGCGCGACGCCTCGCCGAGCGTGCCCGAGAACGAGGCCCCGAGCGGCGTGAGCCGCCGGTTGATGTCGTCGATGCGGAGGAGCACGGGGCCGAGCGACGACGCCGGCACGTCGCCCGACCGGATCTGCGCATGAAGCTCCTCCGCCGCGACGACGAGCGCCGCGATGAGCTCGTCGCCCTGCGCCCAGATGTCGATCGCACGGCTCATGAAGGAGACGTGCCGGAACCTGCGAAACAGCATGATCATCCCGTCGACGTCGTCGGGATCGTTCCGGCCTGCGATGAAGCCTTCCCGCGCGACGGCGAGGTCCGGCGCCTCCTTCTCGAGCTCGAGCCGCGCGCGGCGGTCGCCGAGCGGCACGGCGACGGCGTCGAGATAATCGCGATAGTCGCTCTCCGCGCGCGATTGCGCGTAGCGGAACAGGCTGTACACCGCCTCCTTCTGCGCCTTCGACCAGAGGCTCTCGCCGCCGACGAACGCGCGGGTCGCCGAGACGATCGTGAGGCTCTCGCTCGCGAGCAGGACGAGGGCGACGACGATCAGCAGGAACGGCCACGTGATCCGCAGGAGCGCGCGATCGGCCGCGTTCGTGAGCGGGGGTCTTGTTCCCGGATGGCCCATGGTTTCCCGTGCTGCGCTCGGAGAGCGCGCGCGTCTTCGAAACGATAACGCAAACCGTCCGCCGAGGGCGAATCGCCCGCGTCGCCGTCCGACCGCCGCCCTGCGGCGGACGACGAGCGCGCCGTCCCGGGCGACGAATGGTACGATCGTCCGCACGCGACGCGTGTCGCGCCGCCGTGGCCGTCGGATGCCCGCGCTTTCCTTCCCCCCGCAGCTCCACGTCTTCGTCCGCGACTGGCTGTCGGCGAACAACGTGCTGCTCAAGAGCCGCGACGGGCACGTGCTGATCGACACCGGCTATGTGCGGCACGCACCGCTCACGCTCGCGCTGCTCGCCTCGGCGCGCGGGCTCGGCGCCGAGCCGCTGGCCTGGATCGTCAACACCCACTGCCACTCCGACCACATCGGCGGCAACGCCACGCTCGCAGCGAAGTACGGCTGCCCCATCGCCGTGCCGCGCGGCGAGGCGCCGCTCGTCGAGCGCTGGGACGGCAAGGCCCTCCTCTACGACTATTGCGACCAGCGCGCCGACCGCTTCGACGTGGACCAGGCGCTCGGCGCCGGCACCACGCACGTGTGGGGCGACCTCGAGTGGCGAGCGCTGGCCGCTCCCGGCCACGACATGCACGCCCTCGTCTTCCACAACGCCGAGCACGGGATCCTCGTCTCCGGCGACGCGCTCTGGGAGAACGGCTTCGGCTTCGTGCTGCCGCCGGAGATCGATCGGGCGGCGCTGCCGGCGACCCGCGCGACGATCGAGATGATCGCGGCGCTCGACGTCCGCGTCGTGATTCCGGGCCACGGCGAGCCTTTCACCGACGTCGCCGCCGCGCTCGAGCGCGCGCGGAAGCGGCTCGCGGCTTTCGAAGCCGACAGCCTGCGCGTCGCGCGCCACGCCCTCAAGGTGAACCTCGTGTTCGCGCTGCTCGACCGACAGCGGCTCGCGCTGGCGGACCTGCCCCGCTATCTCGACGCCGTCGGCTTCTATCGCGACTTCAACCGGCAGTTCTTCCGGCTGCCGCCGTCCGAGTTCGCGGCGCTGCTCGTCGGCGAGCTCGAGCGCTCGGGCGCCGTCCGGCGCGAGGACGGATGGCTCGTGCCGGCGTGAAGGGCTAGAATCCCACTGGACGCACCGGCGCGGCCGATCGGAATACGCGGGGCGCGTCCGCTGTTTCCGCTTGCCATGCACCGCTTCCCGTCGCTTCTCCAGGTTCCTTCGCGCGGCGCTGCGGCGCGCCGGAGCCACCCCGGCAAATGAGCGAGATCTTCGACCACCCGGCGTTCCAGGGCGGCGTCGCGCCGTTCGTCGTCGCGCTCATCGTCGCCTTCGCGCTCGGCCGCACGCGCTTCGTGTGGCTCGCGATCATGCCGGCCTATGCGACGATGGTGGCGCTCGACCTCGGATTCACGCTCTTTCCGCCGACGGTGGCGCGCAAGACCTGGCTGATCGGAATCCTGACGCCGCTCGTCGGCATCGCCGCCGACCGCTACCGGCGCTCGTCGCGGCAGCTCGTGCCGGGGCTCGCCGTCGCCGCCGGGCTGCTCTCGCTCTGGGTGTTCCGGAGCGTCCTCCAGAATCACGAGACGGCCGCGGCTCTCGGCGCGGGCGCCGGCATCGCCGTCTTCGTCGCCGCGATGATCGTGTCGATGCTGCGCCTGCGCGACGACGGCATCCGCTGCGGCGCGGCCGGCCTGGGGCTCGGGCTCGCCGCCGGAGTCGGCGGCATCCTCTCCGCATCGATCGGCGCGCTCGTCGCCGGCGTCGCGATCGCGGCCGCGTGCGCGGCGATGCTCGTCGTCCAGATCGTGCTCAAGCGCGCCGTCACGCCGGGATTCACGGGAGCGCTGACGATCGGCATGATCGTCGCGCTGATCGCGGCGGGCACGCAGCAGCTCGCGCTGATGCCGTGGTACGCGCTGCCGCTGTTCCTGCTCGTCCCCCTCGCCGCGTCCGTGCCGGTGCCGCGCCCCTCGCCCCTCGTCGCGCGCGCCGCGAGCCTGGCCGGCTGGGCGGTCGTGGCCGCCTCCGTGCCGATCGCGATCGCGTGGTACGCCGCGCGGACTGCCGTGTCCTGATTCCGTTCCGCCCTATACCCGGAGAACACCGTGCCCAAGCGCCTCGCCCTCCTTTTCCTCGCTGCGCTGCCGCTGCCCGCTCTGGGCGCCGTGGACGCGTATACGATGGACCCGATGCACACGTCGATCTCGTTCGCGATCGACCACCTCGGCCTCGCGAGCATCCACGGGCGGTTCAGCAAGTACTCCGGCAAGTTCGCGGTCGACCGCGCAGCCAAGGTCGGCTCGGTCGAGCTCGTCGTCCAGACGGCCTCGGTCGACACCAACGACAACGACAAGGGCAGCCGGCCTCGCTCGCGCGACGAGCACCTGCGCTCGGCCGACTTTTTCAACGTCGCCGAATTCCCGACGATGACCTACAAGTCGACGAACGTCGTCTTCGCCGGCGACACGCCCACCGTCGTCCAGGGCAACCTCACGCTGCTCGGCGTGACGAGGCCGGTCGCGATCACCGTCGAGCGCTTCCGCTGCAACCCGGCGACTGCGACCGCGAAGGAACGCTGCGGCGGCAGCGCGACGGCGAAGATCAAGCGCTCCGACTTCGGCATGAAGCGCGGAATCCCCTCGATCGGCGACGACGTCGCGCTATCGTTCGGCTTCGAAGGCGACAAGGACTAGAACCTGTCCCAAAATGGGCTGCGCGGCCCGATAGCTTTGTCGTTTCCTCGCTCGCCCCTCGCTGTACGTCCATGTACTATCTCGGGGCTCGCTGCGGGCCTTCGCGCTCTCGGGCCGCTCGCCGGGATTTTGAAACAGGTTCTACGGCGCTGAGCGGCCTTACTTCGGTGGCGGCAGCACCATCCGCACGCGCACGGTGACGTCGTTCGCGACGGTCGCCGTGTCCGCCCACGGGCCCACGCCGACCTTGAAGTCGAGCCGCTTCAGCACGAAGCTGCCTTCGGCGACGCGGTTGCCACCGGCCTCGGCGCGCAGCGCGACCGGCACGACGACCGAACGCGCCAATCCCTTGATCGACAGCTCGCCCGCGATCTCGTAGCGGTCGCCGCCGCGGTCGACGATCGACGTCGACGCGAAGTGCGCGACCGGGAACTTCGCCGTGTCGAACCAGAGCGCGCCGCGGAGCTCGCGCTCGGACTCCTCGCTCGCGAGGTCGAGGCTGCCGAGATCGACGTCGAGGACGACCTTCGACCGCGCCAGGTCCTGCGGCAGGAACGCGACGTCCGCCTTCCACTTGTCGAAGCGGCCCTCGACGGCGGCGCCGAGCTGCTTCGCGACGAACCGGATCTCGCTCTTCTCGACGATGACACCCTCCGCCGCCGCCGCGCCGGACGCGCACGCCGTCGCGACGACGAGCGCGGCGACGCCTAGGCACCGAGCGCGCATCCTCACGCTCCGCTAGCGGCCGAGCTGGCCCGCGAACGTGCGCAGGCCGGCGAGGAGCATCTCGACCGCCAGCGCCGTGAGCACGAGCCCCATGAGCCGCTCGAGCGCGATCATCCCGCGTTCGCCG
>DASQBO010000370.1:0-9812 GCA_035635175.1 Casimicrobiaceae bacterium
GCCGCATCCGTTACTTCGTCGCGCCCGCGTCCCTCAACGCTTCGAGCTGCGCCGTGTCGAGCTTCGCGACGAGTCCGCGCAGCGCCCGTGCGTCGACGTTGGCCGAGCGCGCGCTGACGACGAAGCGGTCGGCGAGCACGACGCCGTACTCTCCCGCGCCGCTGCGCTTGTCCTGCTTCTCGATCACGAGACGACCGTCGACGCGGCCGACCTTCTCGTAGCCCGCGTCGGTCTCCTTGCTCTGCCCCGCGCCGACGAGCGAGGTCAGCGCGAGCAGCCCGCCGGCCGCCGCCATGTCGCCCACGCCGATGCGCACCCTGCGACTCGCGTCCCCGTAGGTCGCGCTCGCCGTCGTCACGGTCATCGGGCCGAAGCTGGTCTGCTCGGTCGCGACCTCCGAGCGCGGCATGCCGTCGAGCGTCTCGGGCAGGAACTGCCGCAGCCGGTCCACGCCGATCGGCTCGACCCTCTTCCCGCCGCTCGCCATCGTCGCGAGCGTTTCCATCGCCGCATCCGCCGCCGCGATGGTGTCGCCCTTCCGGTTCGCCTCCTCCATCTTGCGGTTCGATTCCTCGAGCTTCCTGCCGAGGGCGTCGAGCTTCCCGAGCACGCTGTCGGAAGGCGGCGCGGCGTCGTGCGCGCGGCGTGCGATCGTGTCCGGTCCGCGGGTCCAGGAAGCACCTCCCTGGATCACCCCGCCCGTGATGCCGAGGATCGACGAGATCAGCGCGAGGGCGACGGTGATCGCGATCGCGCAGATGACGACGACCGCCGTGTAGCCGGCGGACTTGTCCTGCGGCGCCTTCATCAGCACCGGCAGCCCCAGATAGCAGAGGTAGACCCCGTAGAGCGACGCGAGCACGACGAGCAGGTCGAGCGCCGGAAAGAGTTGCAGGATCCCCGCGACCCAGGCGGGCGTGTGGGCGTAGACCGCGCACTTCATCGCCTGGACCGGATTCTTCTCGCCGCCGAACGACGGCGCGAGCGCATCGATGACGAGCCCGACGACGAACACGCCGGCGAGCTGCAGCACGAACGCCGCGATCGCGAGCGCCAGGCCCGCCATGAGCGGCGTCCGCACGGTGCCGAAAAGCGGCACCGAGAGGCCGATCAGCGAATGGCCGAGCCACAAGGCCAGCGCAGCGATCGCCGCGAGCGGCATTGCGTAGCCGATGAACAGCGCCTTCGTGTCCGTCGGCTCGGCGGCGATCACCGGCCACGCCTGCGCCGGCTGGAGCAGGAGGTGCTTCGCGCGTTCGACGAGTTTCATCATCGCTGCCTTGGCGTCCGGGTCAGGCCGTCGGCCCGACGGACGGTCACCCGACCCGAGCGTCCACGTTCCCGCCCCCGTCGAGGAGCCCGGAGTGTTTCACCGAAGGGGCTGCCGGCAGGGAGCACGAGCGTCGGCCGCGGGACACCGTCCGGGACCGCCCGGCGGTCGCGGCGCTGGCACTTCCCTTGCTCGCGGGACCGGTATGCGCTCCCGTGCATGCCCCCTCCTGCCGCGGCGCCGCGATCCGGACTCCGGCTGCCGCCGGGGTCGAGCGACCGAAATCCTCGGCCCGGGAGGACCGCCCGCCGATCATAAGCGAGAAGGAGGACCGACGGCATTCGGCCGCCGGACGGTCGCGGCCGGCGGCCGGCCCCCGGAACGGGAGACGCCTGCGGCGATCCGACGCCATGTCTATTCCGCTTCCGTTCGCTGACCCGTTGCTGCCGTTCGCCGCGACGCTCGACGGCGCCGCGGTGCCCGACGAAGCGGCGGCGCTGCTGCGCAGCTGCTGCGACGCCTTCGCCGCGCGCCTCCACGACAGCGCCCGGGACTCGCTCGATCTGGCGAGCGATCTGTTCGAGGCGACGACCGCCGTGCCCGAGGTCGACGTCGACGCGTTTCGTGCGCAGCGCGGTGAGTGGCTCGAGCGTTTCGCGTGCGCAATCTCCGCGTCGTTTGAGCAGTGGCAGCAGGGGACATCGCGCCAAGGACGTCGCCCTGACCGTGGCGCGTCTGCGGCCACGCTCGAGGTGATGACCCCGTTCGACCAGGAGAAGCAGGCCGCGCTCGTCGAGGCCACCGCGTCCCTGCGCCGATTCACGAGGGGAGAAGTCGCCGCGCTGGGCGCTCGCCTCGCCGAACTTCGTTCCGGGGCGGCGGCCGAGCACGACAATCCCTTCGGCCCCGATTACATCCTCGACGCGCTGGGCGCGACGTCGCGGAGCGTCTATCCGAACCCCCGCGTCTGGCGGCCGCTAATGATCCGCCTCCTCGAGGACCTCACGCCCGCCGTCAACAAGATCTACATCTCGCTCAACCGAACACTCGCCGATCGCGGCGTGCTGCCGGGCATGAAAGCCGCGCTGCGTGCGCGCAGCGTATGGCGGCCCGCGGACGACACGGACCTTCTGCCGACGTTCTCGAAGATGCTGGCGGAGGCGGGACCGCCGTCGAGCGACACCGTCGCGCATGGCGCCTACCCGGGCGCGGCATCGCGGCGCCCGGACACCGCCGACGCCGCTCCCGCCTCGGCGATCCTTGCCGGCCTCGCCGCGCTCGCCGGGCACGCGGCGCGCGGCCCCTCCCGCGAGACGGACGAGCGTCCCCCGCACGCTGGCGACAGGGCCGGTGTCGATCCGGTTCCGGCAAACGCGTCGTCGACGCCGCTGTTCGCGACGCTCGGCGGCTGGCAGCGGATCGACCTCCCGGCAGCGATCGTGGAGGCGATGCCCGCCGACGCCACGGGCGGCGCCGCGCCGGCCGTTCCGCAGAACCTGATCCCGCACATCCGCGCGGCCGTCACGGCCCAGGTCACAAACCCCGTCGACGGGACCGCGATGGACGTCGTCGCGCTCCTCTTCGACTACGTGTTCGGGGACGCATCGATTCCCGACCGGCAGCGGCGGCTTTTCGGTCGCCTCCAGGTGCCGATCGTCAAGGTCGCGGTGCTCGACCACACGTTCTTCTCGGACCGGCGGCACCCGGCGCGCGCGCTCCTCGATCACCTGGCCGATGGCGCGATCGGAGCGACCGCGAGCGATGCGTACGGCGACGCCTTCGAGGCGGCGGCTGCGAAGATCATCGACCGCGTCTGCCGCGATTTCGAGGCCGACGCCGCCGTATTCGCGCGCGCCGACGCCGATCTTGCCGCATTCCTCGAGCGCGAGCGCCGCGAGGCAGCCCCGACGCTCCATGACCACGTCGCGATCGCCCTCGCGGCCGAGGAAGGCGACGTCGACCGCGCCGAGGTGCGCGCACTCGTCCGCGACCGGCTTGCGGGACTCGAGATGCCATTCGAGGTGCGCACGTTCGCGGACACGATCTGGGCCGATTACCTCACTGCGGTGCGCAAGCGCGGCGGCGCCCACAGCGACGCGGCGCGCGCCGCGCTGGCGACGCTCGACGAACTGCTCTGGAGCATCGAGGTCAAGGAGCGCGCGGCGCAGAAGGCACGGCTCATGAAGTTGATTCCGGGCCTCGTCGGAAGCCTGCGCCGCGGCTGTGCGGCGGTGACCGCCCCCCAGGATCGCACCCGCCCGTTCTTTGAGGCGCTCTACGCGCTCCACATGGCCGCGCTCAAACCCCGAAGGAGGGGCCGCGCCGGGCGCGGTCGCGCCGGCGCACCATCCCCAACGACGACGGGGGCCCCCGCTGCGGCCGCGATACCGGGCAACGTCCACGATTTCGTGAGCGAGATGGCCGTCGGCACGTGGCTCACGTTCGGCGCGGGCGCCGCGGGCGTGAATGCGCGGCTCTCGTGGGTGAGCCCGCTCCGCTCCAAGTACGTGTTCACGAGCCGTTCGCGCACGCAGGCCTACGTGTTCTCGCCCGAAGCGCTCGCCTTCGAGCTCGGCAGCGGCCGGGCGTCGCTCGTCGTCGAGCCCGTCGCGCTGTTCGACCGCGCCGTCAGCGCGGCGCTCGATTCCCTCGCCGCGCGCAAGCCGCGGCCCGTCCGGGCAGCCGCCTAGCGCTCCGGCCCGCGTTACGGAAACGCGGGGATGTTGGGCTCGAGCCCGCGATCGATCGCTTCGGGATGGCTGCGGCCGACGATCGACTTGACGTCCTCGACGCGGTGCTCGGGGACGTCGATCAGGAGCAGGATCATCCCCTGCTCGAGCTGGCGCTCGAACTTCCGCAGGCGCGAGCTCGGCACCGCGGAGCCGACCATCCCCGCGACCCACATGCCGAAGAGCCCGCCCAGCACCGCGGCGCCGAGCACGGTCACCACCTGCCACGCCGATTGCGGCACGAGTTGGGCGAACAGCGCGCCGGTGCCCGCGCCGAGCAGCGAGCCCAGGCCGAGACCGACCTGCGCGCCGTGCACGAGATCGGACTTCTGCACGACGGACGCCTCGTGCAGGCCGTCCATCGGCATCCCGTCCCGCGCGATGAAGTGGATGCGGCGTTCCTCGATCCGCGCGAGCAGGAGGTCGTTCATCGTCGCGCGCGCGCTCGCGACGTCGGGCAGCAGGTAATAAAGGCGGCGTCTCATCGAGAGCCTCCGTTCGCGCCACCTTCGCACCGCGGACGCGCCACGCGACCCGCACGGCGAACCGTCGCGGCAGGAGCGCGATTCCAATCTAGCGCGATCCCGCGGCGGCCGCAACCGCGCGGGGCAATGTCGGCTCAGCCGACGTGCCGGCGCAGGAAGCCGAGCGTCCGGTCGCGCGCGAGCTTCGCCGCGGCGGGGTTGTACGCCGCGCGGTGGTCGCAGTTGAAGCCGTGGTCGGCAGCGTAGATGAACACCTGCGCCTCGGGATGCGCCGCCGCGAGCTCGCGCACGCCGGCGACGGGAATCCCCTGGTCGAGCTCGCCGAAGTGCGCCATCACCGGACAGCGCGGGCGCTCGTTGCTCGCGTCGAGGATGCCTCCGCCGTAGTACGGGACCGCGCAGGCGAAATCCGGCTCGCGCGCCGCGGCCATCCACGCGACGTAGCCGCCCCAGCAGTAGCCCACCACCGCCACCTTGCCAGCCTTCGCGACGGCGTCGCGCGCCGCGGCGACGTCGGCGAGCGCAGGGTCGATGCCGGCGCGCGCCTTGAGCTCGCGACCCTTCGCGATGTCGGCCGCCGTGTAGCCCAAGTCGACCTTCGGCGCGTAGCGGTCGAAGAGCGCCGGGGCGATCGCCAGGTAACCGTCGTCGGCGAAGCCATCGCAGACGCTGCGGATGTGACCGTTGACGCCGAAGATTTCCTGCACGACGACGATCGCGCCGCGCGGCGGGCTAGCGGGATCGGCCTGCCACGCGGACAGCCGGACGCCGTCGTGCGCCGTCAGTTCCACGAACTTGCCCATGCGCGATTCCTTCAGAGGTAGCGGAACACGATATACACGTGCGAGATCGCGATCGACACCAGCATGAGCGGGAACGCGATCTTGAGAAACTCGACGAAGCGGAACCTGACGCCCGCTCTCTCGGAAAGGCCTGCCACGACGAGGTTCGCCGACGCGCCGATCAGCGTCCCGTTGCCGCCGAGGCAAGCGCCGAGCGAAAGCGCCCACCAGAGGGGCAAGAGCGCCGCGTCGCCGCCGAACGCGGGCCCCATCGCCTTGATCAGCGGAATCATCGTCGCGACGAACGGGATGTTGTCGATGAACGCCGACAGCACGGCGGAAGCCCACAGGATCGCGAGCGCCGTCGTGTTGAAGTCCCCACGGGTCGCGGTCAGCAGGCCCTCGGCCATCATGTCGATCAGGCCCGCCTTCTGGATCCCGTGGACGAGCACGAACAGGCCCAGGAAGAACATGAGCGTGATCCACTCGGCCTCGGACAGCGCGCCGTGGACGTTCTTCGACTGCTCCTCGCCCGGTTTGCCCAGATTGTCGAGCAAGAGCAGCGTCGCCGCGCCGAACACGGCGATCGTCGCAGGCTCGATCCGGATCTGCCGCTGCAGCATGAAGCCGGCGATCACGAGCGCGATCACGGTCAGCGACTGCTTGAGGAGCCGGGGATCCGTGATCGTCTCGCGCTCGTTGAAGCTCATCACGTGACGCCGGTTCTCGTCGGTCGCGCGGAGGTGGCGGCCCCAGACGAAGTAGAGCGGGATCATCGTGGCCACCATGATCACGACGATGATCGGCGTCAGGTGGTAGCCGAAGTCGTTGAAGGTGAGGCCCGTCGCCGAGCCGATCATGATGTTGGGCGGGTCGCCGATCAGGGTCGCCGTGCCGCCGATGTTCGACGCGAAGATCTGGGCGAACAGGTACGGATACGGCTTGACCTTGAGCTCCTCCGTGATGAGGAGCGTGACCGGCACGGTGAGGAGCACCGTCGTCACGTTGTCGAGGAACGCGGAGAACACGGCCGTCACGATCGACATCATGAGCAGGATGCCCCAGGGCCGCGCGTCGACCTTCTTCGCCGACCAGATCGCGACGAACTGGAACAGCCCCGAACGGCGCGTGATGTTGACGATCAGCATCATCCCGAGCAGGAGGCCGAGCGTGTTGAAGTCGACGGCCGCCATCGCCTCCTTCTGGTCGAGCACGCCGAGAAGGATCAGGAGGCCCGCGCCCAGGAGCGCGACGATCGCCCGGTTGAGGCGATCGGTCATGATCACGAGGTACGTGACCACGAAGAGCGTGGTCGCGACCCACAGCGGGCTCCAGCCGAAGATCGCGCCCGCCGCGCGCGCCGCTTCGCCGTGCATCAGCGCCCTCCTTGGCCGTGCAGCACGGCGAGGAGGTCGCGCGCCGAGACCATTGCAACGAGCCGGCCGCTGTCCCGGTCCACGACGGGCAGGTTGTTCGCGCCGCGGTAGAGCTGCAGCACGATCTCGACGGGCGAGGTGTCGGGGTGCACGACGTGCTCTGGCTTGGCGGCGAACTCGCGCACCGGCGCGGACTCGATCTCGCGCATCTTCCGGCGCAGCGTGTCGAGGTCGTCCGGGATGAAGGCGAGGTCCGGCACGCCGTAGCCCACGAGTACGGCCGACGGCAGCAGGCCCGCGAGCAACCGGGCGAGCGTGAAGATGCCGACCAGCTTGCCGTCGGCGTCGACGATCGGGAGATCCGAGACCCGGTGCTCGAGCATCCGTTCCGTCGCGGCGGCCACCGTGTCGGTATCGCGCAGCGTGTCGAAGTTCTGGCTGAAGAACGCGGGGCTCATGAGGTGGGCGGGATGGGACGCGCGGGAGGGCCCCGTGTCGCCCTGGCGAACGCACCGGGGATCGGTCGGCGGCAGCGCGATTCTAGCGAATTTGCGAGGCCGCGGGCGCATCGGCCGCGACCGGGGTCGCCGCCGCGTAGAATGCCGCCTGCGCCATGCACGCGTTTCCCCACCTCCTCGCGCTCACGGCCCCCCTCTTCCTGCTCGTGCTCGCCGGTTACCTGCTGATGCGCGGCCTGCACTGGCCCGCGGCCGTCTCGGACGCGCTCGCGCAATTCGTGTTCTCGGTCGCCGTTCCCGCGCTGCTCTTCCGGATGATGAGCGGCTTCTCGCGGCTTCCGCCGGTCGACGCGCGCCTGCTGCTCGCGTACTTCGGCGGATGCGCGATCGTCTTCGCGGCGGGACGCGTCGCCGCCTTCGCGCTGTTCCGGATGGACGGTGCCGCGCAGTCGGTGTTCGCGATCGGCGGCGTGTTCGCGAACACCGTGCTGCTCGGCGTTCCGCTCGCGCAGGTGCTCCTGGGCGAGCCCGCGATGCCGACGGTGTCCCTCGTGGTCGTCTTCAACGCGCTCCTGCTGTGGACGCTCGTCACCGCCTCGGTCGAATGGGCGCGGCGCCGCGAGATGTCCTGGCGCGGCCTCGCCCGAACGGCCGGCGACGTCGTCACCAACCCGGTCATCGGCAGCATCCTCGCCGGGACCCTGTGGAGCTTCACCGGACTCGCGCTGCCCGGCGTGGTCGACCGGACGCTCGAGATGGTCGCGCAGGCGGCGACGCCGCTCGCGCTCATCGCGCTCGGAATGGGACTCGCGGAGTTCCGCGCGCGCGAGGGCCTTGCGGCGAGTGCGGCGATCGCAGCGATCAAGCTCGCGGCGTTCCCGCTCGTCGTGCTCGGCCTCGCCCGGGCGCTCGCGCTGCCGGCGCTCGAGACGCAGGCCGTCGTCATGATCGCCTCCCTGCCGGTCGGCGCGAACGTCTATCTCATGGCGCGCGAATTTTCGACGCTGGAGGGCCCGGTCGCCGCAAGCCTCGTGCTGTCGACCGCGCTCGCCGCGCTGACCACGCCCCTCATCGTCGCCGTCGCGACGGCATGAACGCCCGAATCCGCGCATACTCACGTCACGTCAACGGAGATCCGAGATGCAGGTCGACACGCGCAAGATCGAAACGCTGACCCGCGACCTGCTGGTAGCGATCGGCGAGGACCCGGAACGCGAGGGGCTCAAGGGAACGCCCCGCCGGGTCGCCGAGGCGCTCGCCTTCCTGACCGGCGGCTACCGGGCCGACGTGGCGAAGGTCATCAACAACGCGATCTTCACGCAGGAGGCCAACAGCATGGTCATCGTGAAGAACATCGAGCTCTACAGCCTGTGCGAGCACCACATGCTGCCGTTCTTCGGCCGCTGCCACATCGGCTACCTGCCGCGGGGCCGGGTGTTCGGCCTGTCGAAGCTCGCGCGCCTCGTCGACGTCTACGCGCGGCGGCTGCAGCTGCAGGAGCGGCTGACCGAGCAGATCTCGCGGGAGATCATGGACCGGATCGACGCGCGCGGCGTCGGCGTCATGATCGAGGCACGCCACCTCTGCATGATGATGCGCGGCGTCGAAAAGCAGAACTCGGTGATGGTGACGTCGTCGGTCGTCGGCGAGTTCCGCGATTCGGTCGCGACACGCGAGGAATTTCTCGCGCTGATCGGCAACCGGGCGACGTGAGCGCACGGGACGCGAGCGCGGTTGACGCCTCCGCCCCGCACGCATAGCCTATCGGGGCCTGCCTGCGGACCGGGTGTGAACAGGCGCCGGCTCGACGAGGAGCGCACAGAAGATGACGGGCCCGTACCGTGTGCTGCCGATCCTGCAGGGCTTGTGCGCCGCGATCGACGAGCTCTACATCGAGGAGGTGGGCCCCTTCGGGAAGATGGTGACCGAGGAGGCGCGCGCGCAGTGGGTCGCGACGGGCAACGAGGTGCGGACGACCGATGTCGATCAGTACATCCTGCTGCTCGCGGAGCAGCTCGACGACCCATGGCGGCGGTCGGAGTTCATTGTCCGGGCGCGCGGGCTGATCGGCGTGCGGTAACCGGTCCCGGCGGCGCGAGAGAGCGCGAGGCACCGCAGCCACCCGACGCGCGAAGGATCGAAGTGGGGCCGTACACGCTGCGGGCGCGAACAGGCCCTGAAGGGAGGGGATCCATGCTCGGCAATCGCTCGCTGGCGGGGCAGTTCGCCTTCGTGTTCCTGCTCGCGCTCGCGCTGGTCGGGGCGGTGTTTAGGCGGAGGAGACCGAGATGACGAACGCAAAAGGAGGCGGGTTCAAGGGCCGCGCACCGAAGCCCGCCGCGCCGCAGCCCACGCCCCGCGGGCCGCAGGTGCGTCGGATGGGGACGCCTGTGATGCGCATCGCCCCGCGCGGCAAGTCGGGCGGCCGCGGAAAGTAGCGACGCGAGCCGAGGAGCAGGGGCCCCGCGCGTCATGGCGCGCGGGGATGCGACTCAGGCGAGTCGGCGCAAGAGGCCGACCGCTCGGCGCAACGATCGATCGAGGCAGTGCGGAGGCCGAGGCGCGAGCGGCTCGCCGGGGCTAACGAGGCGAGAGCCTACGGCCCCGCGCCGCGAGCGCAAGCGCTAGAATCCGCGCACGGTGACGGCGACGCGGCCCCTGCAACACGACGACATCCGCGGCCTTCGGGAGGCAGCGTCGCGCTTCGGCGAG
>DASQBO010000371.1:0-6408 GCA_035635175.1 Casimicrobiaceae bacterium
ACCAGCTTGTCGACGATGTGCTTCGGCGTGGGGCCGTCGGGATTGCCCATCCCGAAGTCGATGATGTCCTCGCCCCGGCGGCGCGCGGCCATCTTGAGCTCGGTCGTGATGTTGAAGACGTACGGGGGCAGGCGCTTGAGGCGCTCGAACTCGGTACCGGGGGAGACGGACATGCGGGGACCTTTGGCGTAAGCGCCCGGAACCGTCCGAGCGACGTAAAGGGAAACGAGCGTAGAATCGTAGCTGATTTAGCTACTTACCGCAACGCACAACCCGTAGCCGTGCGATCCATCATGGCCGTTCGTGTCCTATCCCGACGGTGCGAGCGGACTCCGGGCGGATGACCCCTACCCATCCCGTGCGTTTCATCCGACCTGATCCGCCCACGCGCCCGGCGGGAGACGGCACCTCGCCCGGCGAGTCGCCGCCACGGCAATGGTCCCGCGGCATCGCTGCGGTGATTGCGACGGTTCGGCGCGCGCTTCGCGCGGTCGGAATCGACGTTGTTCGTGCACGCCCGCTGCGTCGATTGCAGCGGGAGCTCGGCGACCTCCGCTCCTTCAGGAACGCGGCCGAGGCGGAGTTGCTTCGGGTGCAGGAGCACGTGCGTCTGCTGGAAGACGAGGTTCGCGTGCAGCGCGACTATCTGTCCGCGCTTCTGCCCTTGCCGAGAACCGGCGGCGGCGGCGCGCGTCCCGAGCCGCAGCGGACGGTCCGCGACGTCCGCTTCGTCAAACGGCTTCCGGGCGCAGCGGTGGAACGCGACATCTATCCGAGCTGCCGCTGGATCGAGGGAGGTGCGAGCTTCGTTCCGGGACGCCTGCGCGTGTGCCCCAACACGAACGCAAGGGGCGGCCCTCCGGGGCTCGCACGCTTCACGGAAGGCCGCCTGCCCGTCGAGCTGATTCTGGAACGCCGTGAAGTCATCCGCTGGGCGAACCGCGGCGCCGGGTTCGAGGCCTGCGGACAGTGCGCGTATCGCGAACGGCGCGAGTGGAAGGCCCGCCCCTACGTCTTCGACGTCCTCTGCATCGCTCACGCGACGACCTGCAATCTCGCGTGTCGCTATTGCCATACGATCCCCGAAGCACGCTACCTGCAGAATCCTCGACTCGTGCCCCGCCTGTTGCCGACGATTTCGGCGCTCATTTCCGACGGCCTGCTCGCACCCGACGCCCGAATCCAGTGGGGCGGCGGGGAGCCTACGGTTCTGCGCGAGTTCGACGAGATGTTCGAGGTCTTGCACCGACACGGAGCGTATTCCGAAGTCTATACGAGCGGCCTGCGGATCCCGCCGATTCTGCTCGATGCCGTCGCCCAGAATCGCGCCGGCGTGATGGTTTCGCTCGACAGCGGGACGCGCGAAACCTACCGGCGCATCAAGGGCCGAGACGCCTTCGATCGCGTCCTGTCCAATGTGGGGCGATACGCCCTCGCAAATCCCGGAAGGATCATGCTCAAGATGATCCTCTCGCGCGAGAATGCCGGGGAGGTCCGTCGGTTCCTCGACGTCGCCGAGTCGGCGGGCGTCAGGATCGTCTGCTACGACACGATGATGTACGAGAACCACGTGAACGACGGCGTGATCGAAGGGGCCGCGCGGTTCCGGTACGAAGCCGAGGCTCGGGGACTGGAGTGCCGTGCGGGCGAAGTCGGACTCGTCTACAACCTCGACGATCGCGTCTCCCAACGCATCGAAGCGGCGTATTCCGCTCTCGCTGGGGAGCCCGTCGCCTCTTGACGGCCCGCCGAAGCAGTTGAAGTTCCATCTGTCGACACCGACGGGCAACGTCGTCACCGGCCAGGGCCAGGGCTGGGTGCGCATCGGCACGCGGGAGCATCGCGCGTCGCTCGTGCTCACCGCGGACACGGTCGCCGAAGGGTTTGCGCCCGGCGGCTTCGACGCGCTGACGGAAGCGGATTTCGCCGCGCTGCTCCCCTACGGGCCCGACATCGTGCTGCTCGGCACCGGCGCGACGCTCCGGTTCCCGCATCCCCGACTCGTCCGCGCGCTCGCCGAGGCCGGCGTCGGGCTCGAGGTGATGGACACGGCGGCGGCGTGCCGCACGTTCAACATCCTCGCGGCCGAGGGCCGCAAGGTCGTCGCGGCGCTGCTGCTCTAGCTTCGCGTTCCGGACACTCCCTTCGGGCCCGTTCCTCTCCGGGGCGACGGGCGTCAATGCGATGCGGAGTGGAATCCCGCAACCCCGAACTGCCAGAACAGGAATGCCAGCGTGTCGGCGCGCTCCTCGTATTGCGATTTCTTGGTCGACCCGAAGCCGTGCCCCGCGTCGTAGTCGATGCGCAGGAGGATCGGCTTGCCGCCGGTCGACGCCGCCTGCAGGCGCGCCGCCATCTTTCCCGCTTGCCAGGCGTCGACCCGCGGGTCGTTGATGCCGGTGGTGAGCAGGACTGCCGGATACTTGGTGCCCTCCTTGACGTGGTGGAAGCTGCTCATCGCGTAGAGGCCCTTGAAGCCGTCCTCTTCCTTCACCGTTCCGAACTCGGGGATATTCGGGACGCCGTTGGACGAGAACTCCATCCGCAGCAGGTCCGACACCGGGACTTGGTCGACGGCTGCGCCGAAGAGGTCGGGGCGCTCCGTGATCGCGCGGCCGACGAAGATTCCGCCGGCGCTGCCGCCCATGATCGCCATCTTCCCGGGCGACGTGTACTTGTGCTCGACCAGCCATTCGCCGCACGCGATCGCGTCGTTCCACGTGTTGGGCTTGGTGAGCTTGTAGCCGGCTTTGTGCCAGTCCTCGCCGTATTCGCCGCCGCCACGAACATGCGCCACCGCTAGGATGCCGCCGCGGTTGAACCACGGCAGGTACGTCGGCCGATAGAAGGGGGTCTGCGAAATGCCGTAGGCGCCGTAACCGTAGAGGATGGTCGGATTGCTGCCGTCGAGCTTGAGGCCCTTTCGGTGCACGATCGAAAGCGGAACCAGCGTTCCGTCCTTCGCCTTCACTTTCACTTCGGTCGAGGTCAGGCCGGGCGGATTGTCGTACTGCCCTTGCGGCTGCAACCCGGTGTCGCGGATCTTGTCCGTCTTGGGATCGTAGGCGAAGTAACCGCCGAAGCGCGTCCAGCCGCCGAGATTGAAGACGGCGCCCGGCTGGCGCGGATCGGTCGCGAGCCCGTCGACGTCGCCGGGAAACGGCAGGTCGATCATCGTCGGCTTAGCGCCCGCCGCGTAGCCGACCTTCAGGAAATCGCTCACGCCGCCGTTCATGCGCCGCACGTACAGCGCGTCCCTGGCAGCGGCGATGCCGGTGATCACGGCGTCGCTTGCCGGCACGACCTCGCGAGCGGCGCCGAGGTCCGGCTTGGCGAATGAGACGCTGATGACCTTGAAACGCGAAGCGTTCTTGTGGGTGAGGAGGTAGAGATCCTCGTCCATGACGTCGAATGCCGTCACGTCGTCGGCCGTGTCCACGACTCTCACCCATGGCGTCTTGTCGCCGGCGAGCGAGGCAACGGATGCGGCGTAGAGCCTGAATTCGTTCTGCACGCCGTTGATCACGAGCCCGATCACGTACTTCGAGCCCACGGGATTGACGACGATCGGGATCTCGGGCGCACCGATGGCGATGGCCGGTGCGAGCCCCGCGCCGAGGACCGGCGTGTCTTCTTCCGGGTTCTTGCCGAGCACGTGCACGTATGCCCGGGAATTGACGTACTTGTCGGTCGCCGGCGCGTTCGGCGCGAGCTTCTGCAATCGGTTGTAGAGCAAACGGCCGTCGGCGAGCCAGGATGGAGAGCCGAAGTTGGCGCGATCGATCACGTCTCCGGTCTCCTTCCCGCTCGCGACTTCGATCACGTGCAGCACGCTCTCTTCGGAGCCGCCCACCGACACGCCGTAGGCGAGGTACTTGTTGTCCGGCGACGCGGCGAAGTAGTCGATCGCGTTGTGCTTGCCTTCCGGCGCAGGCAGCGTTTCGGGGTCGACGAGCAGACGCTCCTTGCCGCCGGCAACCTCGCGCACGTACAGCTTCGCGATGTTTTCGTCTGCCCTGCGCTTGAGGTAGTAGAACAGCTCCCCGGTGGGCTGGACGGAAGTGACGCGTGCCGGCGCCGCGTCGCCGAACCGGGTGACTTCCTCGAGAATGGCGTCGCGCTGCGGAATCCTCGCGAGAACCGCTTTCGTGTATGCGGCCTGCGCCCGGAGCCAGTCGGCGACTTCGGGACTCTTGATGTCCTCCATGTATCGGTACGGATCATTGACCGTGGTTCCGAAATACGTGTCGGTCACGTTCTTGACGGGCGCTGCGGGCGGCGCCGGCTGCGCTAGGGCGAGTGCCGCGAGGGCAGCGAGCGCGATGCCGGTCGGCACGCGGTGCACGCGGGGAAGCATAGGGCGGCTCCGGAAACGAGGAGGAAGCGCGCGATTATGCCAACGCTGCGCCGCTACAGCCATGGTCGCTGCGATATCCGGCCGCCCCGCATGACGAAGCGCGGCCGGCACGGACCGCCGGCGGCCCGTGCCAAAGAGCCGCAATCAGAGCGCGTCGGTGACCAAGACGCGGCCCTTCGCCCCGACCGCGGTCTGCCCGTCGGCGCCCCGGATGCGCCCGCGCAGCTCGACGACGTCGCCGTTGAGCTTCGCGTTCGGCGTCACCTTCACGACGAGCCATTCGAGCCGGATCGTTTCGTCGGCGAACACCGGCCGGCGGAACCTCTGCCAGAACTCGAGGCCGAGCATCGCACCGCGCTTCGAGAAGTGCGCGGCGGTCAGCGCGAGCAGCAGCGCGGTCGTGTGGGGACCGCTCGCGATCAGCCGGCCGAAGCGCGTGCCCGCCGCGTGCCCGGGATCGTGATGGACCGGATTGTCGTCGCCGACGACGCGCGCGAAGGACGCCACATCCTCGGGCGTGAGCGTGACCCGGGACGAGAAGCGCTCGCCCGGGCGTGCGCGTGCAGCCGTGTTCGTTGGGTCGGTCATGGCGATCCTCATCCAGGATTGCGCGCGGTGACGGTCCACGAGCTCGACTGCAGCACGATCGAGCCATCGGGTTGCCGGTAGCGCGCGATCTCCTCGCGCAGCGCGCGCTCGATCTCGTCCTTGCGGCGCTCGGCCTCGACGCCGGCCTCGCGGACGATCTCGCCGGCGGGCCCGAGCGCCATCTGGAACTCGACGGCCTGGTCGACGTCGCGTCCGACCATCACCGGTCCGTCGACGCGCGTGAAGGCCGGATCGACGAATCCCGCCGCCTTGAGCTGCGCGCCGACGACGTCCGGATTCGCCATCGAGAAGGGTCCGGGACCGCACGTCGCCGCGTCTTCGCCGGGCGGCGGCAGGAAGCGGAGCACGACTTTCTTCGGCACGCCGAGCCACGGATTGTCGTCGATCGTCCGCCAGACGACGAACACGAGCCGGCCACCGGGCTTGAGCGCGCTCCGGACGTTGCGCGTCGCCGCGACGGGGTTGCTGAAGAACATCATGCCGAAGCGCGAGAAGCAGAGGTCGAAGTCGCGCTCGAACGCGTAGGTCTGCACATCCGCCACGATGAAACGGACGTTGCCGAGCCCGGCCGCGCGCGCGTCGGCGCGCCCCCTCTCGAGGAACGCGTCGCAGCAGTCGAGCCCGAGCACCGAGCCTTTCGGTCCGGTCTTCCGCGCGAGCTCGATCGCAGTGTCGCCCCAGCCGCAGCCGACGTCGACGATCCTCGACCCGGGCGGCACGTCGAGCGTCGCGAACGGAACGCGGCTGTGATAGCCGAGCCCGCCCATCATGATGTTGCGGAAGCGCTCGAACTTCGCGACGAGCACGTCGTTCCAGAACGCGGTGAACTCGTCGTTGGTGACGGCGACCTCGCTCATGCGGGCGTCCTCCGTAGTCGGGCGGGCAAGCCTACCACCGACATCCCGTGTCGGTCATCGTGTCCCACAGCAGGGGAAGAGCCCCGAGCAACCCCATGCCGGCGTACGCGTCGCGGCAATCGGGCTGCCCGGCCTTCCGGATGTCGCGCGCGAGTTTCGAGTCTTTTGCGGGGGGCGGCGGGAAGAGATTGAGCACGCCCTTGCGCGCCTCGGAGCGGCCCGCGACCGCCTTCTCCTCCGTCCTCAGGTCGGGGCCTGGCGCCTTGCCGATCGGCAGCACCGATTCGACCTCGGTGCCCGGCTTGCGCGGCTTGAAGATCTCCTCCTCGGGCGAGGGCGGCGTGCCGAAGCGAATCCGCGGTTCGGCCGGCGGCAGCGGGGCCGGCCGGCTCGGGGCGATTTCGGCCGGCGGGGCGACCCGCTCGCCCGCTCCAGGCGGGGGCGCCGGCGTGGCCGAGGTCGAGGGCGCCCCGGACGGCGGCGCTGCCTCGGTGGCGGCAGGCGCGGGAACCTGCGGGGCGGCGCGCGTGGGCGGCTCGGCCGTCGCCGCAGGCGCGGGTTCGGGCACGACACGGCCCGGTGCTT
>DASQBO010000372.1:0-5233 GCA_035635175.1 Casimicrobiaceae bacterium
GGCCGAGGAGCGCGCGGAGCTTGTCCTTCGCCGTCACGACGGCGACCTTCGCACCCGCGTCCGCGAACGCGGCCAGGATCGTGGCCGCGCGCAGGTACTTGGGGTCGTTCATCATCACCTCGGCGCCGAGGTCGCGGTCCCAGAAGAAATTACCGCAGATGCCGTGGACGGACGGCGGCGCGCCGGTGACGATCGACAGGTTGTTCGGGTTCGTGAACGACGGGACCACGCAGTCCGCGGTGAGGCAGGTGCCCCGCTCGCGAAGCCGTGCGAACCACGGCGCGCGGCCGGCGGCGATCGCCTGGTTGATGTACTCGGGCTCGCAGCCGTCGACGCACACGACGACGACCGTCTGCCGGGGCGCGGCGTACGTGCGGCCGTTGACCGAGACGGTGCGCGCCCTCAACGCGCTTTCCTCGTCGCGCCCGCCGCGGCCGCGCGGGGCGCGCTGCGCCCGCGATGCATGCGCTCGCGGCTCGCCATCACGTGATCGTAGAGCGCGCGCCCTGCGGCGGCGGCCTGGCCCGAGGCGATCCGGTCGACGATGTCGCGGTGCTCGCGCGTCGACACCGGCAGCGTGCCGCTCTGCGCGAGCGTCGCGCGCCGATAGAGGTGGAGCTCGTTGACGAGCCTGCGGTAGGTGGCGAGCAGCTTCTCGTTTCCGGCGAGGGAGACGAGCCGGTCGTGGAACTCGAGATTGGCCGCCGCGTAGGCGTCGACGTCGCCGCGCGCCGCGGCACGCTCCATCCGGTCGATCCGGGCCCGGAGATCGCGGATGTCGTCCCCGGTCGCGGTCTGGGCGACCCGGCGGCCGACGAATTCGTCGAGCACCGCGCGCAGCTCGTAGATTTCGTCCGCCTCGGTGACGCTCACCTGGCGCACGAACACGCCGCGATTCTTCTCGAGCCGCACGAGGCCCGAGGCCTCGAGCGCGCGGAACGCCTCGCGCACGGGGCCGCGCGACACGCCGAGCAGGGCGGCGACGGACGCTTCGGAGAGCTTGCCGCCGGCCGGGAGGTCTCCGGCGAGGATCAGCCGCTCGAGTTCCTTCTGCACGAGCGCCGGGAGCGAGCTCGACTGCAGGAGAGCGATCGCGTCGGCGCCCTCGCGCGGCGCGGTTGCACGCCGGGCGGCGGCTTCGGGCGGCGGGTGCGTGCGGGCGCCGCCGCGGGGTGCGGTGGACGACTTCAGCATGTTGCGTATTCAACGCCCCGGGGTGTAGATTGTCAACAGTTTACAAACGAGGAGCCCGGCGTTTGCGCCTGCGCCTGGCGGCGCCGCCGCACGCCGTAGATGCTTGTTATTGCCGATGCCGAGAGCCGGGCGTAGCATTCTCCGTCCCCGCCGCCGCGACCTCGTCGCGAGTGCCCGGCGCCCTTGTTGCAACGCTGCCCAAACTTTGCGAAGGAGCGAGACGATGAGACGCAATCCTGGTTCATGGTGGACGAGGGCCGCCGCGGTGGCCGCGATGGCACTGCTGGCCGGCGGCGCCGCGGCGCAGAAGACGCAGCTCACCGTCTACACCGCGCTCGAGGACGATCAGCTCAAGGCCTACACGGAGGGCTTCAACAAGGCCTATCCCGACGTCGAGATCGTCTGGGTGCGCGACTCCACCGGCATCATCACGGCCAAGCTCCTCGCCGAGAAGGCGAACCCGAAGGCCGACGTCGTGATGGGCGTCGCGGCGACGAGCATGGCGATCTTCGACAAGGAAGGCATGCTGCAGCCCTACGCCCCGCAGGGCCTGGCGCGCATCGCCCCGCAGTACCGCGACGCCAAGAATCCTCCGGCCTGGGTCGGCATGGACGTGTGGGGCGCGACGATCTGCTTCAACACGGTCGAGGCGGCAAAGAAGGGAATTCCGAAGCCGGAGACGTGGAAGGATTTGACCAAGCCCGTCTACAAGGGCCAGATCGTGATGCCGCACCCGGCTTCGTCGGGCACCGGCTTCTTCGACGTCTCGGCCTGGCTGCAGATGTACGGCGAGGCCGACGGCTGGAAGTTCATGGACGGCCTGCACGAGAACATCGCGCAGTACATGCACTCGGGATCCCGCCCCTGCGCGGCCGCCGCCAACGGCGAGTACGTCGTCGGCATCTCGTTCGAGTACCGCGCCAACAAGGAGAAGGCGCAGGGCAAGCCGATCGACCTCGTGTTCCCGAAGGAAGGCCTGGGCTGGGACCTCGAGGCGAGCGGCATCTACAAGGGCACGAAGAACATGGCCGCCGCGCAGAAACTGTTGGACTGGGGCGCCTCGGACGCGGCCATGGCCCTGTACGCCAAGAACTTCGCGATCGTCGCGGTGCCGAGCCTGTCGCAGCCGCTGCCCAACGTGCCGGCCAACTACGGCAGCATGCTGGCCAAGAACGATTTCGCGTGGGCGGCGAACAACCGCGACAAGATCCTGGCCGAGTGGAGCAAGCGCTACGAATCGAAGGCGGCCCCGAAGTAGCGTGGTGACGGACGCCGCGGTGGCGCCATCGAGCTTCCGCGAGGTGGGGAGCGCGACGCCGATGCCACTCGCCGAGTCGAAGCGGCGTCTGTCGCCGACGCCTGACTCGGCGGGCCCGGCGCTTCGCGACGCGCGGATCTGACCGATCGATGACTGCGACGGCGAGTCCGGGCGAAGCGCTCCGCATCGAGGCCGTCCGCAAGACCTTCGGCGGCTTCGTCGCGCTCAAGTCGATCGACCTCTCCGTCCGCCCGGCGGAGCTCGTCTGCTTCCTCGGTCCCTCCGGCTGCGGCAAGACGACGCTCCTCCGGATCATCGCCGGGCTCGAGACGCAGACCTCCGGGCGCGTGATCCAGAACGGTCGCGACGTCTCCGGCGACCCGCCGTCGGCGCGCGACTTCGGCATCGTCTTCCAGTCGTACGCGCTGTTCCCGAACCTCACGGTCCGCGACAACGTCGCCTACGGGCTCGTCAACCGCCGCAAGGGCCGCGGCGACGTCGACGCGCGCGTGGCCGAACTGCTGACGCTCGTCGGCCTGCCCGACGCGGGCCGCAAGTACCCGAGCCAGATGTCGGGAGGCCAGCAGCAGCGCGTCGCGCTGGCACGCGCCCTCGCCACGTCGCCATCGCTCCTTCTGCTCGACGAGCCGCTGTCGGCGCTGGACGCGAAGGAGCGCGAGCGGCTGCGCGGCGAGATCCGTGCGCTGCAGCGTCGGCTTCGCGTGACGACGGTCATGGTGACGCACGACCAGGAGGAGGCGCTGTCGATGGCCGACCGAGTCGTCGTGATGAACGACGGCGGCATCGAGCAGATCGGCACGCCGCTCGCTGTCTACGAGCGCCCGGCGACGCCGTTCGTCGCCGATTTCCTGGGCAAGGTCAACGTGCTCGAGGCGGAGTGCGTGGGCGGCGGACGTTTCCGCGTGGGCCGGCGCGAGCTCGCCACGACGGCCAACGGCGCCGCGGCCGGCGACAAGGTTCGCCTCTACCTGCGGCCCGAGGATCGGATCCTCGCGGATACCGCGGCCGTCGCCACGCTCCCCAACGCGCTTACCGGCACGGTGCGGCGCGTCGACTTCCTCGGGACGTACTGTCTCGCCCGCGTCGAGGTCGACGGCTTCGACGGCCAGCGGATGACGCTCTACCTGTCGCTCAACCAGACGCAGGAGCTCGGCGTCAGCGAGGGGGCTACGCTGCCGTTCGCGCTGCGCGGCGACCGCGTGCGCGTGTTTCCGCGGAGCGCGTAGGCGCCGAGGGACGAGCGTGAACGCCACCGCTGCCGCACCCGTCCTCGCCGGGCGCCCGGCCCGGGCGTGGGGCGAGTGGCTCGCCGCGCGCGGCGGCATCGTGCTCCTGTGCACGGCGCTGGTGGTGTTCCTCACGCTGCCCCTCGCGATGCTGCTCGTCCGGAGCGTGGAGGACAAGGCGGGCGCATCGGTCGGCCTCGCCAACTTCGTCTCGTACCTGGGCTCGCCGGGCTTCCTGCGCTCCGCGACCAACACGCTCTGGTTCGCCGGGCTCACGACGGCGCTGACGGTGCCGCTCGCCTTCGGCTTCGCGTACGCGATCCAGCGAACCTGCATTCCGTGGAAGCCGCTGTGGCGCAACATCGCGCTGATTCCGATCCTCGCGCCGTCGATGCTCGCGGCGCTGTCGTTCATCTACCTCTTCGGCAACCAGGGTGCGCTCAAGTTCGTCCTCGGGTGGTTCGGCATCGGCACCGTCTACGGGCTGCCGGGCATCGTCCTCGCGATGACGTTCGCCGCCTTTCCGCACGCGGTGATGATCCTCCTCGCGTCGCTGGCCCTGTCCGACGCGCGGCTCTACGAAGCCGCGGACTCGCTCGCCACCCCGGAGTGGCGGAAGTTCACGACGATCACGCTGCCCGGCGCGCGCTACGGCCTCGTCTCGGCGACGATGGTCGTGTTCACGATGGCGGTGTCCGAGTTCGGCGTGCCGAAGGTGATCGGCGGCAACTACAGCGTGCTCGCGATCGACATCTACAAGCAGGTCATCGGCCAGCAGAACTTCAACATCGGCGCCGTGGTCGGCCTGGTGCTGCTCGTGCCTGCGGTGGTCGCCTACGCGATCGACTGGAGCGTGCGCCGCCGCCAGCAGGCGCTCGTCACGGCGCGGAGCGTCGTCTACCGGCCGCGGCCGTCGCCCGCGCGCGACCGGCCGATGCTCGCGTTCGTGATCCTGGTCTCGGCGGTGATGCTGGTCGTGATGGGGATGGCCGCCTACGGCTCGTTCGTCCGCGTCTGGCCGTACAACCTCTCGCTCACGCTCAACCACTACGTCTACGCGTTCGAGGAAGGCGGCGTCGACCGCGCCTACCGCAACAGCCTCGTGATGGCGCTCTGGTGCGGCGCGTTGGGCGCCGCGGTCACGTTCGCCGGCGCGTACTGGCTCGAGAAGACGCGCGGCGCCGACGCGCTGCGCCCCCTCGCGCGGATCCAGGCGATGATGCCGATGGCGGTGCCGGGGCTCGTGCTCGGCATCGGCTACATCCTGTTCTTCAACCATCCGCAGAATCCGCTCAACTTCCTGTATGGAACGATGACGATCCTCGTCGCGTCGACGATCGTCCACTTCTACTCGTCGAGCCACCTCACGGCGGTGACGGCGCTGAAGCAGCTCGACAGCGAGTTCGAGTCCGTGTCCGCGTCGCTGAAGGTTCCGTTCTACAAGACGTTCTGGCGCGTCACCGTCCCGGTGTGCCTGCCGACGGTGATCGACATCGGCCGCTACTACTTCGTGAACGCGATGACGACGATCTCG
>DASQBO010000373.1:0-2529 GCA_035635175.1 Casimicrobiaceae bacterium
CGCTGCCGTACTGGGCGACGATCGTCGTCCTTGTCATCATCTCGCGGAACGTGCAGACGATCCGGCTCAACTCGCCGGTGTCGCTCGGGCAGCCCTATCGTCCGGACTGACGCGGCATAATCGCCAAACGACACGCACGCGGCCGGACGGGGCGCCGGCCGCGGGCTCACGGGGTGCCCCGAGGCATCGCCCGGCGGGGGCCGGGTTCAACAGGAGACGAACGATGGTCGATCGCAAGGCAGGATGGAGGACGGCCGGCGCGTGGGCGGGGGCGCTGCTCCTGGGACTGTGGGCGGGGACGGGCGCCGCGCAGGCGCCGACGCCGCCGGTCAAGGTCGGCTTCGTCTACGTGAGCCCGATCGGCGACGCGGGATGGACGTTCCAGCACGACCAGGGCAGGAAGCAGATGGAGGCGGCGCTCGGCGGCAAGGTGCAGACGAAGTACGTCGAGAACGTCGCCGAGGGCGCGGATGCCGAGCGCGTGATCCGCGAGCTCGCGCAGAGCGGGAACACGATCATCTTCACGACGAGCTTCGGCTACATGAACCCGACCGAGAAGGTCGCTAAGCAGTTCCCGAAGGTCTTCTTCATGCACGCCACCGGGTACAAGAGCGGGCCCAACTTCGGGAACTACAACGCGCGCTTCTACGAAGGCCGCTACCTGACCGGCGTGATCGCCGGCAGGATGACCAAGTCGAACGTCCTGGGCTACGTCGCCGCGTTCCCCATTCCCGAGGTGCTGCAGGGGATCAACGCGTTCGCGCGCGGCGCGCGCAGCGTGAACCCGAAGACCGAGGTCCGGGTGATCTGGGTCAACTCGTGGTACGACCCGGGCAAGGAGCGCGAGGCCGCGCTGACCTTGATCTCGCAGGGGGCCGACGTCCTCACGCACCACACCGACTCGACCTCCGTCGTCCAGGCCGCCGAGGAAAAGGGCAAGTGGTCGTTCGGCTACCACTCCGACATGTCGAAGTACGGGCCGAAGACGCAGCTCACGGCGACGACGCACCAGTGGGGCGACTTCTACACGAAGCAGGTGCAGGAGGTGCTCGCCGGCACGTGGAAGCCGACGTCGACGTGGGGCGGCTACAGGGAAGGGATGATCAAGCTCGCGCCCCTGAATCCGGCGATTCCCGCCGACGTGAAGGAATCGATCGTCAAGCTCGAAGGCCAGCTCAAGGCCGGCACGTTCCATCCGTTCACGGGGCCGGTCACGGACCAGGACGGCAAGGTTCGCGTCGCGGCCGGCAAGACGATGTCCGACGACGAGCTCGGCAAGATGGACTACTACGTCGAGGGCGTCGCTTCGAAGCTGCCGAAGAAGTAGCTCTATCCGCATCGGCGCCGGGGTCGCCTGCGTGCGGCCCGGCTCCCGACCGGGCGCTTTCGCCCCGGCGGTGCGCGCTCGCGGGAATGCATCGAATGGACGCCTACGTTCTCGACTGGCTGAACCTGCTCGTCCGCTGGCTGCACCTCATTGCCGGCATCGCGTGGATCGGCGCGTCGTTCTACTTCGTGATGCTCGACGCGTCGCTCGCGCCGCCCGCGCGGCCGGCCGACCGCGAGCGCGGCGTGTTCGGCGAGCTCTGGGCGGTGCACGGCGGCGGCTTCTACCTGAGCCAGAAGTTCCTGACCGGCCCGAAGGGCGAGCCGCTGACGGAGCACCTGCACTGGTCGAAGTGGGAGGCGTACACGACTTGGCTCTCGGGGATGGGCCTCCTCGCGCTCGTCTACTGGATCGGCGCCGGGACGTATCTGATCGACAGGTCGGTGCTCGACGTCGCGCCCGCCGTCGGGATCGCGATCAGCGCCGCGACGATCGCCGGCGGCTGGCTCGTCTACGACGGCCTCTGCCGCGCGCTGCGGGAGCGCGAGAACGCGCTCGCGGCGCTCGTCTTCGCGTTCGTCGTCACGGCGTCCTGGGCGCTGTTCCACGTCTTCGGCGCACGGGCGGCCTACGTGCACGCCGGCGCGATGCTCGGGACGATCATGGTGGCGAACGTGTTCTTCGTCATCATCCCGGGCCAGAAGAAGATGGTCGCCGACATCCGCGCCGGCCGGGCGCCCGACCCGGCACCGGGGCTCGCAGGCAAGCAGCGCTCGGTGCACAACACGTACTTCACGCTGCCCGTGCTGTTCGTGATGATCAGCAACCACTACCCGATGACCTACGGGCACCGCTACGGCTGGGCGGTGCTCGCGGCGCTGATGCTCGCGGGCGTGCTGATCCGCCAGTTCTTTGTCCTGCGGCACACGGGCGCGGTGAAGCCCTGGTTGCCGGTTGCGGCGTGCGCGATCATCGCCGGTGTCGCGATCGCGATCGCGCCGCGCGCCGCGGTCCCCGGCGCCGCCCCGGTCGCATTCGGCGACGTGGAGCGCGTCGTCGCGCAGCGCTGCGTCCCCTGCCACGCCGCGCAGCCCCGGCAGGAGGGCTTCGCGCGGCCGCCGAAGGGCATCCTGCTCGAGACGCCCGACCAGATCGCCGCGCAGGCGGCGAAGATCGGCGAGACCGTCGGCAACGGCTACATG
>DASQBO010000374.1:0-5220 GCA_035635175.1 Casimicrobiaceae bacterium
TGCTGCGCGTCCCGGAGCGTCGCCTGGCAGAACTCGAGCAGCGCCGCGCCGCGGCGGTACGCGGCGAGCGATTCGGCGAGCGGGAGCTTGCCGCCTTCCATCGTCGCGACGATGCCCTCGAGCTCGGTCAGCGCCGCTTCGAAACTTGCGGGAGTGTCCGGGGTCTTGACCATGGCAAGGCGGCCATTTTGGGGCCGGACGGCGTCCGGCGGCGACTTCGCGCGGGCGTTTCCGTGAAAGGTTGAGCCGCGTCAAGGGCGGCTCGGCGCAAACGACCGGAAAGCCGCAAAGGTTGACCCGTTCGAAACGAACCGCATATAATATCACGTTTTGACGACGCGGCCTTTCACGAGCTTTCGTGCGGCCGACTTAGCAAAGCGGTCCGGGAGGGCGGTCTCCGCCGGAATCGTCCCGGGTTGTTGGGTTGGGTTGGTTGTTTTCACCGAAACCGGACGAAAGGACAGGCCGATGTCGAATCTCGCCACGGCGGAGCATTTGCGGCGCGCCACGTCGCAGCTTCCCGTCTCCTGGTACTGCGATCCCGCGGTGTACGAGGCCGAGCAGCGGCTGCTGTTCGCGCGTGCGCCGGGCTACGTCGGGCACGAGCTGATGGTGCCCGAGCCCGGCGACTACTTCGCGCTCGAGGCGCGCGACAACGCGCAGGCGCTCGTCCGGAACGCGGAAGGGATCGAGCTCGTCTCGAACGTCTGCCGCCACCGGCAGGCGATCATGCTCAAGGGCCGCGGCAACGCGCAGAACATCGTCTGCCCGGTGCACCGCTGGACCTACGACCTCAAGGGCCAGCTCCTCGGCGCGCCGCACTTCGCCGACAAGCCCTGCCTCAACCTCGGCCGCTCGCCGCTCTCGAACTGGAACGGCCTGCTCTTCGACGGGAAGCGCGACGTGCGCGCGGATCTCGCGGGCCTCGGCGTCCGCGACTTCGACTTCTCGAACCACGTGCTCGACCGGGTCGAGATCCACGAGTGCAACTACAACTGGAAGTCCTTCATCGAGGTCTATCTCGAGGACTACCACGTCGTGCCGTTCCACCCCGGCCTGGGCGCGTTCGTCACCTGCGACGACCTCAAGTGGGAGTTCGCGCCGTGGGCGTCGCTGCAGACGGTCGGCATCTCGAGCCTCGCCAAGGCGGGCACCAAGACCTACGAGCGCTGGCACAAGGCGGTGCTCGACTACTACCGCGGCGAGAAGCCCCGGCACGGCGCGATCTGGCTCACGTACTACCCGAACGTGATGCTCGAGTGGTATCCGCACGTGCTCGTGATCAGCACGCTCTACCCGCGCGCGGTCGACCGGACGACCAACGTCGTCGAGTTCTACTACCCCGAGGACATCGCGCTCTTCGAGCGGGAGTTCGTCGAGGCCGAGCAGGCGGCGTACATGGAGACGGCCGTCGAGGACGACGAGATCGCCGAGCGGATGGACGCGGGGCGCCGCGCGCTCTACCGGCAGGGCAGGAGCGAGGAAGGGCCGTACCAGTCGCCGATGGAGGACGGCATGCAGCACTTCCACGAGTTCCTGCGGCGCGAGCTCGACGCGCACATCGCGCCGCGCTGAGGTCGACGCGCCGTTCGACATTCGGGACGTGCGGGCGGCCGCCCGCCGCCGGCGATCTTCGCTATAGCACGGCGGTCACGACCGCCGTCCGCGACGCGGCCATCGCCGCGAGCGCCTGCTTCACCGCCGACAGCTCACGGCGCAATGACTCGACCTGCGCCAGGCGCTTAGGATCCTGGCGGCGCCGACGCCGCCGATGTTCGAGATTACGCAGTTCTCGATGTGCACGTCCCCCGTCTGTACCCCGATGCCGACGTTGCAGCCCTGGCCGTTGATCGCGAGCCCGCGCAGCGAGACGTTGCCGGCCGGCGCGGCCACGGTGACCTTTCCTGCCCGGCGAACGCCGAGATGCCCGCGTGGACACCGGCCGGCGTGGAGTCGAGCCCGCCGGTCGACACGAACGTCCGCTGTGCCGCGTCGACCGCAGCGAACGCCGTCGACAAGCCTGCCAACAGCAAACCAACAGCCGACCGTGTCGTCATGACTCCTCCTGACTCGTGTTGTTGCTTCGACCGCGCGTGCATCAATCCTTCAGGGTCACCGTCCAGCGGACGACCACCCGCGCCGTCATCGGGACGCCTCCCATCAGCGTGCCGTAGATGCCGGTCAGCTCGCGCGAGCCGTGCGCGAGGCGGCGTCCCCCCGTCGCCGCGTCGGCGCCGCCGCGGAAGTATTCGAGCTCCGCCTGTCCCTCGGTGTACTTCTCGGGCAGGAGGTGGATGCCCGTCTGCGAGTGTTCCTCGTACCGCCGCTTCCCTTCGGTGCTCGTGCAGTCGATCTTGGCGAGGAAGATGACCGCAGGGCCGCCGACGTTCGCGACGAAAGTCCCGTCCTTCGCATCGATCCGGATGTTGGCTGGAAAGCCCCCCGGGCCGACCGCCTTCGCGGCCGGAATCTCCGCGACCTCGGTGCAGGTCTTGTGCTCGTCGACCGCGGTGCGGAAGAAGTCGTCGCGCTTCACGTCCAGCCTGGCGACCCCCTTGACCGGCTCCTTGAAGTCGGCGATCCAGAGCTGGTAGCGGGGCGGGCTGTCGCGGATCGTCTCCGCTGCCTTCTGCGCCTTCTGCATGTCGGCCTGGACCCTCGGGTTCTGTTTCATCTTTTCCGCGATTCGCAGGCGGCACCCGAGATCGTCTCCGCACTTGCCCATCTCCGCCGCGAGCGCCTTCATGTCCTCGGACGGCGTGAACCCGGCGCTCGCTGGAGGCTTCGACGCGCGGTGCAGGCCGCCGGGCTCGCCCGGATCGACAACGCTCGCCTTCTGCGCGACGAGCGTCGCCTCGACCGTGAGCGAGCGGCGCGTCGACCAGTGCTGGTATTCGCCGCTCGCGTTCGACGCCGCAGCGTTGCCTTCGATCTCGATCGTGTACTCGAGCTTGGCCCGCTGCCCCGCGGGCGCCAGCGCCGTCGCGCCCGCCCAGGATGTGAACGCGGCCACTGTCACGACCACCGTGACAGCCGCGCCGGCCCGACTCGAACGTGCGTCGTGCCGAGCGCGCTGCCGGTCCGAACGCGAGCGCGGACAGCGCGTGAACGCCGCGAGGCGAATGCGTCGTATTCTCATGGTTCTCCCCCGTGTGGCGACCGTGTCGGGTCGCCAACGGGAGCGCATCCCGCCGCGGTATCCAGCCAAGCTAGTCGCATCGGCAGCGAGCGTCAATGCGCCCTGCAGCAAATCCGACGCGCGGACGGCGGGACCGGCGTCCTGCTCTCGCGTCCCGCGCAAACGGGCGTGCAACCCCGCGACCTCGGGCGCCATCACGACGCACCTTCCCCGGTAGCGGCGACCGCGCGACAATGCGCCGTGCCGAACGTTCGACCCGAGCCCATCATGTACACGACCTTGATCTCCACCGCTGACCTCGCCGCGCGCCTCGACGACCCGTCGCTCGTGATCGTCGACGTGCGGCACGACCTGTCGCAGCCGGACGCGTGGGGCGAAACGCAATACCGCGCGGGGCACCTCCCCGGCGCGCGCTTCGCGCACATGGACCGCGATCTCGCGGCGCCGAAGACCGGGAAGAACGGCCGCCACCCGTTGCCGACGCCCGAGGCGTGCGCCGCGCTCTTCGGCCGGCTCGGCATCGACGCGTCGAAGCAGGTCGTCGCCTACGATTCAGGCGGCGGCATGTACGCACCGCGGCTTTGGTGGATGCTGCGCTGGCTCGGCCACGAAGCCGTCGCCGTGCTCGACGGCGGCATCGGGAAGTGGGTGCGCGAGGGAAGGCCCGTGACCGCCGAGGTTCCGGAGGTGCGCCCGGTCGCGTTCCCGATCCGCCGCGTCGGACCGGCGGTGTCAGCCGGTGACGTGCTCGCGAGCCTCACCGACCGCTCGCTCAGGATTGTCGACGCGCGGGGCGCGGAGCGCTTTCGCGGCGAGGTCGAGCCGCTCGATCCGGTCGCCGGCCACATTCCCGGCGCGATCAACCGGCCCTATACGAAGAACGTCGAGGCCGACGGCACGTTCAAGCGGCCGGAGGTGCTGCGCGCCGAATTCGCCGCCGTCGTCGGCGACGCCGCGCCGGAGAAGGTCGTCAATGTCTGCGGTTCAGGCGTCAGCGCCTGTCACAACCTGCTCGCGATGGAAGTCGCCGGGATCCAGGGAACCGTCCTCTATCCGGGCTCGTGGAGCGAGTGGGTAGCCGACCCTGCGCGACCGGTCGCCACCGGCGCATAGAGCGCGTCAAGGCGGCGGACCGAGCGGCCACTCCGCGAGGTTGTGATAACGCGACCCGCCGGCCGCGAGCTGCGACGCGACCAGCGACAGCGTGTCCACGTGCCACGTCACCGGCGCGACGCCCTCGCGCGCGGGCAGCATGCGGCACTTGCGCGCGAGCGTCACGTGCGCGGCGAACGGTCGCCGCTCGACCGGGAACCGGTGCTCGGAGAGCCCCTCCCGCAGCGCTCGTGCGAGATCGGCGAGGGGCGCCGGCACGGGATCCGCGCCGAGCCACGCGATCCCGCCGTCGCGAAAGCCGCCTAGCCGATCGAGCGTCAACGCGAAGGGGGCCGCCGCGCGCGCCGCCGCGGCCCCGACCTCCCCGAGCACGTCGACGCGATCGGGCGTGACGGCGCCCAGGAACGCGAGCGTGAGATGCGCGTTGACCGCCGGGGGAGGCTTGCCTCGTCTCGCCGCCGCCACCTCCCGCGCGAGCGCCGCGGTGGCCTCGCCGGCCGCCGCGTCGGGCCAGATCGCGAAGAAGAGGCGCAGGGGCGCGGGCATGCCGCGAGTGTAAGCCCGGGGACGAGAAAAAGGCCGCACCACCCTTGCGGCGGCGCGGCCTTGGCAGGGGACTCGCGAATCGTCAGCCGTTCGCCACCTGCAGCTCGTCCTTCGGCTTCTCGAAGAACTGCTCGTCCTCGGTCGAGTTCTTGAGCGCCGTCGTCGACGCCTGGCTGCCCTGGATCGTCGTCGTCACCGCGTCGAAGTAGCTCGTGCCGACCTCGCGCTGGTGCTTGATCGCGGTGAAGCCCTTTTCCATCGCCTTGAACTCGGCTTCCTGCAGCTCGACGAACGCGGTCATGTGCTCGTGCGCGTAGCCGTGGGCGAGGTTGAACATCGAGTAGTTGAGGCTGTGGAAGCCCGCGAGCGTGATGAACTGGAACTTGTAGCCCATCTTGCCGAGCTCGGTCTGGAATCTCATC
>DASQBO010000375.1:0-2800 GCA_035635175.1 Casimicrobiaceae bacterium
GAGTCCCACTTCTCGCGGTTCTGGTCGTGCAGCACGGCGTGCCGGTGCGAGAACGTGCCGCGCCCCGTGTCCTCCCCCGACAGGCGGATGCCGATCCCCTGGTTCAGGAGCGTCGCGTAGGCGAGCGTCTCGGCCATCCCCCAGTCGAGCGGTTGCTTCCCCTCGCCCATCGCGCGGCGGTCGGCGAGCACGCGCTCGACGCGCGGATGGACCTTGAAGCCCTCGGGCACGGCGGTGACCTTCGCGGCCAGCGCCTTGAGCGCGTCCTGCGGCACGCTCGTGTCGCACGGCTCGGTCCAGCTCTTGCCCTTGTACGGCGTCCAGTCGACCGAGAACGGCGCCTTGTAGTTCGACAGGATCGTCGTGTTCGTGTGCATCCCCTTGTCCATCGCCGCGCGGTACGCGGCGATCATCGCGTCCGCTTCGCCCGCCTGGATCACGCCGTCGCGCTCGAGGCGGTCCGCGTAGAGCTTGCGCGTGCCCGGGTGCTGCGCGATCCGCTTGTACATGAGCGGCTGCGTGATCATCGGCTCGTCGGCCTCGTTGTGGCCGAGCCGGCGGAAGCAGACGAGGTCGATGAAGACGTCGCGATGGAACTGCTGCCGGTACTCCATCGCCATCTCGACCGCGAGGATGCACACCTCGGGGTCGTCGGCGTTGACGTGGAAGATCGGCGCCTCGGCCATCTTCGCGATGTCGGTGCAGTAGAGCGTGCCGCGGGTGTCGCGCGGGTCCGACGTCGTGAAGCCGATCTGGTTGTTGACGACGACGTGGATGGTGCCGCCCGTGTAGTACCCGCGGGTCTGCGCCATGTTGAGGATTTCCTGGATCACGCCCTGACCCGCGAGAGCGGCGTCGCCGTGGATCAGCACCGGCAGCACCTGGTCGCCGACCTCGTCGCCGCGGCGGTGCTGGCGCGCGCGCACCGAGCCCTCGACGACCGGGTCCACCGCCTCGAGGTGCGACGGGTTGAACGCGAGCGTGAGGTGCATCGGCCCGCCCGGCGTCACGACGTCGGACGAGAAGCCCTGGTGGTACTTGACGTCGCCCGCGACGAGCTCCTGCGCCTGCTTGCCCTCGAACTCGGAGAAGAGGTCCGCGGGCATCTTGCCGAAAGTGTTGACGAGAACGTTGAGTCGGCCGCGATGCGCCATGCCGATCACCGTCTCCTTGACGCCCGCCGTGCCCGCCTTCTGGATCAAGTGGTCGAGCATCGGCGTCAAGGTGTCGCCGCCCTCGCCCGAGAAGCGCTTCTGGCCGACGTACTTCGTGTGCAGGTAGCGCTCGAGCGTCTCCGCGGCCGTCAGGCGCTCGAGGATGTGCCGGCGCTGGTCGGCCGTGTAGGTCGGTCGCGAGCGGATCGGCTCGAGGCGCTGCTGCACGAAGCGCTTGACCGGCGTCTCCGAGATGTACATGTACTCGGCGCCGAAGGTCCGGCAGTACGTGTCCTTCAACGCCTGGATCAGCTCGCGGAGCCGCATCCGGTCCGCGCCCGCCTTGAACGAGCCGACGTCGAACTCGGTGTCGAGGTCGGCCTCGGTGAAGCCGTACGTCGCGATGTCGAGGTCCGGGATGTAGCGCCTCTCCTGCCGCTGCAGCGGGTCGACCTCCGCGTTGAACATCCCGAGTGTGCGGAACTTGCCGATCAGCTGCAGGACGAGCACCTGCTTGTGCATCGTCGCGGCGTCGATCATCGCGCCGGAGACCTTCCGGCTCCGGCCGAGCCGGATGAACGACTCGATCACCGGCGCGTGCGCGACGTCGGCGGCGCCCCCGCGCAGCGAGTCGAAGTACCGCCGCCAGTCGGCGGGCACCGCGTCCGGGTTCGCGAGGTAGTGCTCGTACTGCTCCTCGATGAAGGGGACGTTGCCGCCGAACAGCGTGCTCGTCGTCTCGAATTCGCGCATGTCGCTCATCAACGGCCTCACGTCGCAATTGCCCGTCGGCGCCCCCGCTCGTCACGGCAACCGGGCGGGAACCCGGTGCCGTTCGCCCATGGACGCCGGATTCCCGCCAGCGTCCGCCCTCGAGGGCGGTCGCCGGAGGCGGGAATGACGAAATCTAGCGCTCCGCGATCGCCTTCACCGCGCGCCGTTTCGCGCCGGTGAAGAGCTGGCGCGGCCGTCCGATCTTGTACTCCGGATCGGCGATCATCTCGTTCAGCTGCGCGATCCACCCGACCGTCCGCGCGAGCGCGAAGATCGCGGTGAACAGCGGCACCGGGATGCCGATCGCCTTCTGCACGATACCGGAGTAGTAGTCGACGTTCGGGTAGAGCTTGCGCGAGACGAAGTAGTCGTCCTCGACCGCGATCTTCTCCAGCGCCATCGCGAGCTTGAACAGCGGGTCGTCGTGCAGACCGAGCTCGGTCAGCACCTCGTGGCACGTCTCGCGCATGAGCTTCGCCCGCGGGTCGTAGTTCTTGTAGACGCGGTGGCCGAACCCCATCAGCTTGACGCCCGAGTTCTTGTCCTTGACCTTGGCGATGAACTCGCCGATCTTCGCCGCGCCGCCCTGCCTCTGGATGTCGTAGAGCATGTTGAGGCACGCCTCGTTGGCGCCGCCGTGCGCGGGGCCCCACAGGCAGGCGACGCCCGCCGCGATCGCGGCGAAGGGGTTCGTGCCCGACGACGCGCACAGGCGCACCGTCGACGTCGACGCGTTCTGCTCGTGGTCGGCGTGCAGGATGAAGATCCGGTCGAGCGCCCGCACGAGCACGTTGTTGACGGCGTAGTCCTCGCAGGGGGTCGCGAACATCATCCGCATGAAGTTCGCCGCGTACGTCTGGTCGTTGCGGGGA
>DASQBO010000376.1:0-3365 GCA_035635175.1 Casimicrobiaceae bacterium
AGCACCTCGAGGGATTCGCCCTCTATCCACTCCATGGCGAGGATGTGGCGCGTGGTGAGGCCACGGTCCACGCGCGGCACGATGACCCCCGGCATGTCCGCGACATACCGTCGATAACGCTCCAGGCCGTGGGCCTCCGCCTCGTAGTCCGTCTCGCGCTTGAGCTGTCGCTTCGCTTCGCCCGCCAGCGCGGCGACGTCGAGCTTCACCGGCAGGAAGTTCACCGCCCCCAGCACGCTGGCCAGGTTGTCGACGTCGCTGTCCACGCTGCGTGCGACGCCCGGGTACTGGATCTTGAGCGCGAGCTCGTGGCCGCCGTGCTTGCGCGCGCGATGCACCTGGCCGATCGAGGCGGCCGCGATCGGCTCGAGCGGAAAATCCGCGAAGCGCGCCTCCCATCCCTTGCCGAGCTCGCGTCCGAGAACGCCGTGCAGCTGCGCAACCGGCATCGGCGCCGCCTCCGTGCGCAGCACGGCGAGCGCCTGCGCGAATTCCGGCGGCAGCACGTCCTCGCCCTGGAGGGAGACGATCTGCCCGAGCTTCATCGCCGCCCCGCGCAAGCGAGCGAGCCGCGCGGCGAGCCGCTGCGCGTTCCTCGCGGAGAACACCGCACTGGGCGCCGCCCCGCCCGAACGCGCCAGACCGCGCAAGCCCTCGACCGCGCCCCCCACCGCCATTTCGGCCGCGGCGAAACCGATGCGCGCGAGCCGCCCCAGCCGGGTCTGCGGGACGGGGGTTGCTTTGGGTCTGTGGGTCATGCAGGACCAAGTGATGAATCGCCACCTGCCGACAACCGTCAGGCCCGATCTTCGGAAAAGAAGCTGCGGGAAGCGAGCGCCCCTATGCAGGGCGCTAGACAAGAGAGTTCTGAATCTGACGAGGGCGGGATTCGAAGCGGCGTTGAGCTGTTGAACTAAACACGCTTTCCAGGCGTGCCATTCAAACCCTCATCCACCTCTCCGTGGCCGCGATTCTACTGCAGCGACCCGATGGGACCGAGCCGGCGAAGTCCGCGCGCGCCGAACGGTTGCTCTGGCGAAGAGCGCATACAAAAAGAAAGCGGCCGCGCGAGCGGCCGCTTGGTGCCATCGCGGCATACCATCCTTCAGCATCCGACGTCGCGTTCGGATCGCTCCGTATGCGGCTGGATCTGGCGGACGGGCCGCTGCGATGACGAGTTCATTGTTGGCGACGCGCGCGACGCGCGCAACGAGGCATCCGCTGATTGATTCGTAAGATGGCGCCTACAGTAACGGCACCACGTCCCCGCCCGTCGATGTTCGGCGTGACCATCACCGGCGGAGGAGGTCCCGTCTACACGGATGGCCGCAACTGGTTCGGCTACAACTTCGCCGATTTGAACGGTATCACCACGCTGTTGGGCCCGGCCGGGCTGCGCTAAGCCACCGCGGCAGCGCCCACGGTCAGAGCAGCTGCGTCTGCCGCTGCACGTTCGCGTCGACCACCGTCAGCGCGGTCATGTTGACGATGCGGCGCACGGTCGCCGACGGCGTGAGGATGTGCGCGGGCCTGGCTACGCCGAGGAGGATCGGGCCCAGTGTCACGCCGTTGCTGACCGACGCCTTGAGCAGGTTGAAGGCGATGTTCGCCGCGTCGAGCGTCGGCATGATCAGCAGGTTCGCCTCGCCCTTGAGGCGCGAGTTGGGAAACGCGCGCAGCCGCACCTCCTCGTCGAGCGCCGCGTCGCCGTGCATCTCGCCCTCGGCCTCGAGCTCGGGATCCATCATCTTGAGCAGCGCGAGCGACGCCTGCATCTTGCGCGCCTGCGGGTGCTCGCTCGTGCCGAAGCTCGAGTGCGAGAGCAGCGCGACCTTGGGGGTGATGCCGAAGCGGCGGATCTCGTCGGCGGCGAGGAGCGTGATCTCGGCGATCTGCTCGGCTGTCGGATCGGCGTTGACGTACGTGTCGGCGATGAAGATGGTGCGGCCGGTCATCATCAGCGCGTTCATCGCCGCGTAGGTCTTCACGCCGCGCCTCAGCCCGATCACCTGGTCGATGAAGCGCCGGTGCGACGCGTAGGTGCCGGAGACGCCGCACAGCAGGCCATCGGCGTCGCCGCGGTGGACCATCATCGCGGCGATCAGCGTCCAGCGCCGGCGCATCTCGGTCTTCGCGTAGTCCTGCGAGACGCCGCGCCGCTCGGTGAGCCGGTAGTACTCGGTCCAGTAGTCGCGATAGCGCGCGTCCGACTCGGGGTTGACGACCTCGATGTTCCTGCCCGCCTCGAGCCGCAGCCCGTAGCGGGCGACGCGCTGCTCCACCACCGCCGGCCGCCCGATCAGGACCGGACGCGCGAGCCCTTCGTCGACGACGACCTGCACGGCGCGCAGCACGCGCTCGTCCTCGCCCTCGGCGAACACGATCCGCTTCGGGTCCCGCTTCGCCGCGGCAAAGACGGGCTTCATCAGCAGGCCCGAGTGGTAGACGAACTGCGTGAGCCGGTCGCGGTAGGCGGCGAAGTCGGGAATCGGCCGCGTCGCAACGCCGGAATCCATCGCCGCCTTCGCCACCGCCGAGGCGACCTCGACGATGAGCCGCGGGTCGAACGGCTTCGGGATGAGGTACTCGGGGCCGAAGCGCAGGTTCTCGACGTCGTAGGCCTGCGCGACGATGTCCGACTGCTCGGCCATCGCGAGGTCCGCGAGCGCGCGCACCGTCGCGAGCTTCATCGCCTCGTTCACCGTGGTCGCGCCGACGTCGAGCGCCCCGCGAAAGATGAACGGGAAGCAGAGCACGTTGTTGACCTGGTTCGGGAAGTCGGAGCGGCCGGTCGCGATGACCGCGTCGGGCCGCGCCGCCTTCGCCAGGTCCGGCATGATCTCGGGCTCGGGATTCGCGAGCGCGAGGATCAGCGGCTTCTCCGCCATCCTCGGCAGCCACTCGGGCTTCAGCACCTTCGCGGCCGAGAGCCCGAGGAAGACGTCGGCGCCGGGCAGGAGGTCGGCGAGCTTGCGCGCGTCGGTCTTCTGCGCGTAGCGGGCCTTGTTGTCGTCCATCTCCTCCTTGCGCCCCTGGTAGACGACGCCGGCGATGTCGGCGACCCAGATGTTCTCGTGCGGAATTCCGAGCAGGACGAGGAGGTCGAGGCACGCGAGCGCGGCGGCGCCCGCGCCCGAGCATACGAGCTTGACCTTGGCGATGTCCTTGCCGACGACGCGCAACCCGTTGGTGATCGCCGCGCCGACGATGATCGCGGTGCCGTGCTGGTCGTCGTGGAAGACGGGGATCCGCATCCGCTCGCGGAGCTTCCGCTCGACGTAGAAGCACTCCGGCGCCTTGATGTCCTCGAGGTTGATGCCGCCGAAGGTGGGCTCGAGCGCGGCGATGATCTCGACCAGCTTGTC
>DASQBO010000377.1:0-6673 GCA_035635175.1 Casimicrobiaceae bacterium
GCGGCGAGCACCGCGATGAAGGCCGCGAACGCGTACGTCCCGGCTCGGTCGCGCGGGCGCGTCGCCCCGACGTAGAGCCACGCGCCCGCGCCGAACAGCACGAACTCGACGACGAGCGTGCCAGGGAGCGAGTACCAGAGACCCAGCCCGACCTTCGGACCTCCCGGCCACAGCGGCATGTCCGGCCGATGCGAGGCGAAGTCGAGCACCCAGTGGGAGACCACGAGCGCGGCGATCCAGGCGGCGCCCGTGCGGTCGCGCCGCAGCGCGTAGTAGCTCCCGGCGAGCATTGCCGCCCAGACGGCGCCGGCGACGAGGCTGTGCGTGTAAGGATAGGACACGAAGCGGAGCGGCGTCACGGCCGTCACGCCGGGCTCGATCTCGACGCGCTCCCAGCCCAGGAGCACGAAGACCGGCCAGACGCCGTCCGCGAGTTGCGCCGCGAGGACGAGCGTGCCGAGCGACGGCTTCGGCGCGACCTTCTTCGCCGCCATCGCGAGACCGAAATGGCCGATGAACATGCCCTCCCGCCTCCCGCCGGAAAACGCCGGCGGCCATCATAGCGCGCTATTGGCGGCTTTCCGCCAGCTTGAGCCGCTGCACCTTGCCCGACGGCCCCTTCGGCAGCTCGGCGAGGAAGCGGAACGCCTTCGGCGTCTTGTAGCGGCCGAGCGCGGCCTCGCAATGCGCCCGAAGCTCGGCCTCGTCGCAGCGGACGCCCGCCTTCAGCACGACGCACGCCAGGATCTCCTGGCCGTACTCCGGATCGGGAATGCCGACCGCGGCGGCCTCGAGCACGGCGGGATGCATGAGCAGCGCCTCGTCGATCTCGCGCGGCGCGATGTTCTCGCCGCCCTTGATGATCAGCTCCTTGAGGCGTCCGGTGACGAAGTAGAACCCGTCGGCGTCGCGATAGCCGAGGTCGCCCGTCGCGAGCCAGCCGCCCGCGCGCAACGTGCGCGCGGTCGCCTCGGGATCGTCGTGATAGCGCAGCATCACGTTCGGCCCGCGGAGCTCGATCTCGCCGCGTTCGCCCTGGGGCAGCACGGCCCCGTCGGGCGCGACGACGCGCGCCTCCATGCCGAGCGGCCGCCCAGGGGAGCCGAGCTTGCGCGCGCGCGGATCGAGCGGATTCGCAAATGCGACCGACGCGCACTCGGTGAGCCCCATCGCCTCCAGCACGGAGATGCCGAAGCGCGCCTCGAACGCCCGGTGCTGCTCCGGCGGCAGCGGCGCCGACGCCGAGCGCGCGAAGCGGACGCCGCGACACGCGACTGCCTGCGCCGGCGTCGTATCGGCCCCGTTCAGCAGGTAGGCGATGATCGTCGGCACCACGTTGAGCCACGTCGGCCGGTACCGCTCGACCCACCCCCACCACTGCGAGGCGCTGAAGCGGTGCGGCATCACGACGCTGCCCCCGGACACGAGCGGCGAGATCGTCGCGATGCACTGGCCGTTCACGTGATAGAGCGGCAACGACGACAGCACGCGGTCGGCCGGCGTCAGCGCGTGCGCCGCGCAGACCGCGCGCCCGGCGTGGACCAGGTTCGCGTGCGTCAGGAGCGCGCCCTTGGGGCGGCCCGTCGTTCCCGACGTGTACATGAGGAGCGCAGGCGCGCCGGCGTCCGGCGCCGCAGTGACGGGCCCGGGGACGCCGACGGCCAGCTCGTCGGGCGAGGTCGCGCGAACGATCGCGCGGCTGCCGATCTTCGCCACGATGGCCGCGAGCCGCGCGACGTACTCCGGCGCGGCGAACACGATGCGCGTGCGCGAGTGGAGGAGCGTGTGCTCGATCAGCGCGTCCTGCGCGAGCAGGCTCACCGGCGACGCGACGTAGCCGCCGTGCATCGCGCCGAGCAGCACGCCCGCGGCGGCGATGCCGTTCGGCAGCATGTACGACACGACGTCGCCCGGGACGATGCCCTGCCGCGACAGCAGGGCGCCGAGGCCGCCCGCGAGCTCGCGGAGCCCGGCGTAGGTGACGACGCGATCGGGCTCGGGCGCGAGGATGAACGGCGCGTCGGGGCGCTTCCGCGCGTGCCGGTCGATCACCTCGCGGATCGTCGCGGCCGCGGGCGGCGCGTCAGGCACGATACTTCCGCCGGTACTCCCCGAAGAGCTCCTCGTCCGTCGGCTCGCGCACGTCCTCGGGCGCGAAGGGCATCACGACGCGCGTGATGTTGAGGAAGTGGCGATAGCCGAGGTTGTCGGAGATGCTGTTGCGGCCCCAGGTGCCGCAGCCCATCGACAGGGAGAACGGGAGCGCGTTGTCGAAGCTGCCCCCGGTCGCGAAGCAGTGGGCCTGATTCACGATCACCCGGCACACGGGGAGCGTGAGGCCCAGCTCGGTCGCCCGCTCGGGTTTGCCGGTGTGCAGCCCCACCGAATGTCCCGCGCCCTGGAACGCGAGCAGGCGCGAGGCGAGATCCGCCGCCGCCGCAAAATCCGGAACGCGATAGAAGGCGAGCACCGGCGAGAGCTTCTCGCCCGAGAAGGGATGCGCCGCGCCGACATCGGTCTCCTCGACGATCAGGAACCGCGCGTGGTCGAGTTCCGGGCGGACGAGGCCGCCGCGGGCGGCAATCGCCGGCGCCGATTGCGCCACGACCTCCGGCGCGAGCTTGCCGTCCGGGAACATCTCGCTCTCGAGGCGCCGCGTCTCCTCGGCGTCGAGCAGGACGCCGCCCTCGCGCGCAAGCGCCGCGAGCAGCGCGTCGGCGACGGCCGCGACCGCGATGACGCTGTTCTCGGAGGAGCACGACGTCGCGTGGTCGAACGCCTTCGACCGCGCGATCTTCGCGGCGGCCGCCGTCACGTCCGCCGTCTCGTCGACGATCGCCGCGACGTTGCCCGCGCCGACGCCGATCGCCGGCGTTCCGCTCGAGTAGGCCGCGCGCACGTTGGTCTGGGAGCCGGTCGCGACGACGAGGTCGGCAGCGCGCATGAGCGCGAACGTCGCCTCGCGAGTGACGGGTGTCGGCAGCATCTGCACGAGATCGCGCGGCGCGCCGACGCGGTCGAGCTCGGCGTGGACGAACCGCAGCAGCAGCGCGAGCGTCGAGGCTCCCTTGGGCGAGGGCGCGAGCACGATCGCGTTGCGGCCCTTCAGCGCGTTGACGATGTTGTTCGCCGGGGTCGCCGCGGGATTCGTCGACGGCGTGATCGCGGCGACGACGCCGACCGGCCGCGCGATCTCGACCAGGCCGCGCCGCCGATCCTCGGCGATGACGCCGACCGACTTCGCGCCGCGCAGGTCGCGGAGCAGCCCGAGCGTCTTGCGGCGGTTCTTCGCGATCTTGTCGTCGACGTTGCCGAGGCCCGTGTCGCGCACCGAGAGCTCGGCGAGCGCGCGGTTGCGCGAGGGCTCGACGATCGCCCACGCGGCGGCGACGACGGCCTCGTCGACGCGCTCCTGCGGCCACGCCTCGTACGCCCGCTGCGCGCTGCGGGCACGCGCGACGAGCGCTGCGACCGCCGCGTCCGCCGATCGGGCGGCGGACGCCCTCCAGGGCCAGCGGACCCTCATTCCGGCTTGATTCCCGCCGATTTGATCACGAGCTCCCACTTCGCGAGCTCGTCCTTGATGCGGCGGTCGAACTCGGCCGGCGTGCCGGGCGCCGCCTCGGCGCCCTGAGCGAGCAGCTTCTCCTTCACCTGCGGGTTCTCGAGCACTTTCGTGAACGCGACGTTGAGCTTCGCGATGGCCGCCGGCGGGGTCTTCGCCGGCGCGAGCGCGCCGTACCACGAGTCGACGACGTAATCCGGAACCCCCGACTCCGCGATCGTCGGCACGTCGGGCGCCGTCACGGTGCGTCTCGCGCTCGTCACCGCGAGCGCCTTCAACCGGCCGGACTTCACGTGCTGCCATGCGGCCGGCATCGTGACGAACAGGAGCTGCACCTGGCCGCCGATCGTGTCGGTCACGGCGGGACCGCCGCCCTTGTACGGCACGTGCACGATGTCGACGCCGGTCCGGAGCTTGAACAGCTCGCCCGCGATGTGGCCCGGCGAGCCGGTGCCGACCGACGCGTAGTTGAGCTTGCCCGGGTTCGCCTTCGCCAGCGCGATCAGCTCCTGCACGTTGTTCGCGGACACGCTCGGATGCGCGACGAGGATCTGCGGGACGAGCGTCGCGAGCGTGATCGGCACGAAGTCGCGCTCGACGTCGAACGGCAGCTTGTCGTAGAGCTTCGGGTTGATCGTGTGCGACGACAGCGTGAAGAGGATCGTGTAGCCGTCGGGCGGCGCCTTCGCCGCGACGTCGGTTCCGACGTTGCCGGCGGCGCCCCCCTTGTTCTCGATGACGATCGGCTGGCCCAGCTGGGCGGCGAGCGGCTCCTGCAGGATCCGCGCGATGACGTCCGTTCCCCCGCCCGGCGGATACGGGACGATCATCTTGATCGGCCTGTTCGGATAGTCCTGCGCGCCGGCCACTTCCGTCAGGACGAGCAGGGACAGCGCCACCGCCCGCCATGGACAGCGAATCCTCATCGGAGCCCTCCTGCGCTCGCGCCTGGCGCAAGAGTTTGCGCCGCACGGCGGGGCGCCTATTCTGCCACGATGCGGTACGGCGCGATCGGCGCCCGGCCGCGTCGGGCGTCAGCTTGACGAGAACCGGCGGGACAGGGACGCCTTCCTTCCCGAACTGCTCCCGGATCTCTTGCCCTCCCGACACTTCGAAATCCCGGTCGAGCCGTCGTAAGATGTTCCACCGGCTCGCGATTGATGAATGGGGACCCGACGATGACCGCCCTCCGATTCGCCGAACTCAAGCGGACTCTCTACACCGCGGTGCTCTCCGACGTCCTCGACGGCCTGGGGCGGATGGATCGCGCCATGCGGCCGTTCGTGCGACCGCTCGACGACGCCTCGGTGATCATGGGCCGGGCGCGCACCGGGCTCTGGATGAACGTCTTCGCGGTGGCCGACGGCGAGAATCCGTACGAGCACGAGATGACTCTTCTCGACGATCTCAAACCCGGCGATGTCGCGGTGTTCGGCTGCGGAGGTCCGACGGAGCGCGTCGCGCCGTGGGGCGAGCTGCTGTCGACGGCGGCGACGTGCCGCGGCGCCGAGGGCTGCGTCACCGACGGTCTCGTGCGCGACGTGCGTCGGATCCGCGCGATGGGGTTCCCGGTCTTTCACGGCGGCATCGGGCCGCTCGACTCGCGGGGCCGTGCGAAGATGGTCGCGATCGACGTTCCGATCGAATGCGGTGGCGTCCGCGTCGAGCCGGGCGACATCGTGTTCGGCGACGTCGACGGCGTCGTCGTACTTCCGGCGGCGCTCGCCGACGAGGCGATCGCACGCGCGGTGGCGAAGGTCACCGCGGAGAACCGCACGCGGGACGAGCTGCTCGCCGGGCGCCTGCTGGCCGAGGTCTACGCGAAGTACGGCGTGTTGTAGAAGACTAGCCGCGCGTCGCGGCGGTCGGCTTGTACTTGGCGAGATGGCGCGTCGGCAGCGCGAGCGCGTCGCGGCGGAACGGGTCGCCGAGCTCGCGGGTCACCATCATCTCGAGCACCGTCGTCCGCCCCTCGCCCTGCGCCTTCGCGGCGGCACGCAGCGCGGGCCCCACGTCCCCGAGGCGGTCGATCCGCTCTCCCTCCGCACCCATGGCCCGCGCGACCTCGGCCCACGACGGCTGGCGGTCGAGATTCACGCCGATGAATCGGTTGTCGTAGAAGTCGACGTGGTTCTTCTTCTCCGCGCCCCACTGGCCGTTGTTGAAGACGACGGCGGTCACCGGGATTTGCTCGCGGACGCACGTCTGGAGCTCGCCGAAGCTCATTCCCCACGCGCCGTCGCCGACGTACGCGATCGCCGGGCGCGCCGGCGCCGCGACCTTGGCGCCGACGATCGTCGGAAACGCGTAGCCGCAGTTGCCGAAGCTCATCGCCGCGAACATCGAGCGCGGCCGCTCGAAGCGGAGGTACGAGTTCGACACCGAGCAGATGTTGCCGATGTCGGTCGACACCATCGCATTCTCCGGCATCGCGCGCTCGAGCTCGCGCAGCATCTGCCGCGGGTGCATCGCGGAGGATCCCCTGGACACTTCGAGCGACCAGGGATCCTTCTCGTGCGCCCAGCCGTCGAGCTCGGCTTTCCATTCGTCCTTCGCCGCCTTGATCGCCGCGAGGCGCGCCTCCCGGTTCGCTTCGCACGCGAGCGTGCGCGAGGCGAGCCGCGCGAGGAGCGCCGCGGCCGCGGCCTTCGCGTCGCCGCAGACGCCGACCGCGATCGGCTTCACGAGCCCCAGCATCGCCGCGTCGGCGTCGACCTGGATCACGCGAGCGCCCTGCGGCCAGTATTCGATCCCGTATTGCGGCAGCGTGCCGAACGGACCGAGGCGCGTGCCGAGCGCGAGCACGACGTCGGCCTGCGCGAGAAGCTTCATCGCCGCCTTGCTGCCCTGGTAGCCGAGCGGGCCGACCCACAGCGGGTGCCCCGCCGGGAACGCGTCGTTGTGGAGGTAGGAGACCGCGACCGGCGCCTGCAGCCGCTCCGCGAGGCGCGCCGCCTCCTGCCCGCCGTCGCCCATCACGACGCCGCCGCCGGCCAGCAGCACCGGGAAGCGCGCTTCGGCGAGCAGCCGCGCGGCCTCGTCCAGGCTCCGCTCGCCGCCGGCACCGCGCTCGATCGCCAGCGGACGCGCGATCTCGCACTCGATGTC
>DASQBO010000378.1:0-2522 GCA_035635175.1 Casimicrobiaceae bacterium
AGCGCGGGTTCGCGCAGGGCTCGCCCGAGCGGCGAAGCGCGTGAGCGCCGCCCGGCCGCCCGAAGGCGCTCGCCCTCTCCGCCGGAGGGGGAAGGCGCTGCCCGCGCAGCGGGCGAGCCTGGGGGAGCGACCATGATCGCGGCACTGGATCTCGACGAAGGGCTGGCGGCGCTCGCCGCGGCGGGGATCGCGCTGCCGCCGCAGGCGGCCGGCAAGCTCGCCGCGTTCCTCGCGCTCCTCGCGAAGTGGAATCGCACGTACAACCTGACGGCGATCCGCGATCCCGAGCAGATGATCACGCACCACGTGCTCGACGCGCTGGCGGTGCTGCCGCATCTGCCGCCGCGCGCGGCGCGCGTGCTCGACGTCGGGTCGGGCGGTGGCGTGCCCGGCCTTCCGCTCGCGATCGCGCGGCCGGCGTCGACGTTCGTCCTGCTCGACGCGAGCCACAAGAAGGGCGCGTTCCTGCAGCAGGCGGCCATCGAGCTCGGCTTGGGCAACGTCGAGGCGGTCACCGCGCGCGTCGAGGACTACGCGCCGGCCGCGCCGTTCGACGTCGTCGTCTCCCGCGCCTTCTCCGACCTCGCGACGTTCGTGCGCGCCGGGTTGCGCCTGCTGGCGCCGGCCGGCCGGCTCCTCGCGATGAAGGGCGCGCTTCCGCAGGACGAGATCGCGGCGCTGCCGCCGGGCGTACGCGTCGTCGCGACGCCCGCGATCGCCGTGCCCGGCCTCGACGCCGCGCGCCATCTCGTCGTGATGGAGGCCGCGTGACGCGCATCATCGCGGTGGCGAACCAGAAGGGCGGCGTCGGCAAGACGACCACCGCGGTCAACCTCGCCGCGAGCCTCACGGCGATGAAGCGGCGCGTGCTCCTCGTCGACCTCGATCCGCAGGGCAACGCGACCACTGGCGCGGGCATCGACAAGCGCGCGTTGTCGGACACCGTCTATCAGGTGCTGCTGGGCGAGCGCAAGATCGCCGAGGTGCGCGTGGCTTCACCGTCCGGCGGCTTCGATCTCGTGCCGTCGAATCGCGATCTCGCGGGCGCCGAGGTCGAGCTCGTCGACCTGCCCGAGCGCGAGATGCGGTTGAAGGACGCGCTCGCCGAAGCGCTCTCGCAGATGCGCGCCGCGATCACCGAGGTCGCGCCGGACTACGACTTCATCCTGCTCGACTGCCCGCCGTCGCTGTCGCTGCTCACGCTGAACGGCCTCTGCGCCGCGGATTCCGTGCTGATCCCGATGCAGTGCGAGTACTACGCGCTCGAAGGACTGTCCGATCTCGTCCAGACGATCAGGAAGGTCCGCGCGCACCTCAATCCGGCGCTCGAGATCGAGGGCCTCCTGCGCACGATGTACGACCCGCGGAACACGCTCGCGCAGAACGTCGCGGCCGAGCTCGAGCGGCACTTCGGGCCCAAGCTCTACCGCACGATCGTGCCGCGCAACGTGCGCCTCGCCGAGGCGCCGTCGCACGGCATCCCGGCACTCCATCTCGACCGCACCTCGAAGGGCGCGCAGGCGTACCTCGCGCTCGCGGGCGAGATCCTGCGCCGGATGGAAGGCGACGCCGCCGTCGCGCCGGCCGGCGCCGCCGCCTGACGCGCGGCCTTTCCGGAGACCACGACGATGATCCGACCGAAAGGCCTCGGTCGCGGCCTCGACGCGCTGCTTTCGGGCGCCGACGACGCGAGCACGAAGGAATCGCTGCAGACGCTGGCGATCGACCGGCTGCGTCCCGGCAAGTACCAGCCGCGGACGCGGATGGACGAAGTCTCCCTCGACGAGCTCGCGCAGTCGATTCGCGAGAACGGCGTGATGCAGCCGGTCCTCGTGCGGCCGGTCGAAGGCGGGCGCTTCGAGATCATCGCCGGCGAGCGCCGCTGGCGCGCCGCGCAGCGCGCCGGGCTCCGGGAGATACCGGCGCTCGTCAAGGCGGTCCCCGATCAGTCGGCGCTGGCGCTCGCGCTGATCGAGAACATCCAGCGCGAGGACCTGAACCCGCTCGAGCAGGCGAACGGGCTGCAGCGGCTGATCGACGAGTTCGGGCTCACGCACGATGCGGTCGCGCGCGCGGTCGGCCGCTCGCGCAGCGCGGTGACGAATCTGCTGCGCCTGCGCGAGCTCGCGAAGCCGGTGCAGGAATACCTGATGGCGGGCAAGCTGGACATGGGCCACGCGCGCGCGCTCCTGGGGCTCGCCGCGGGCGCGCAGACGGCGGCGGCGGCGCGCGTCGTCGCGCAGGGGCTCTCGGTCCGCGACACCGAGCGGCTCGTCCATCACCTCGCGCACCCCGGCAAGGCGCGCGGGAAGCGCGGCGCTCGGGCGACGGACCCGGACGTCGCGCGGCTCGCCGAGGAGCTTGCCGAAACGCTCGGCGCGAAGGTCGCGATCGAACAGGGGCGTGCGGGCACCGGCCGGCTCGTGATCGGCTACTCGAGCCTCGAACAGCTCGACGGCATCCTCGCGCGGATCCGGCGCGCGGCGCCGGTGGCCTGAAACGAGGACGGCGGCCCGGCTCGC
>DASQBO010000379.1:0-7605 GCA_035635175.1 Casimicrobiaceae bacterium
GGTGCCGAGCAGGACCGGCAGGCCCTGCCCGCCGAACTCGGTGCCCTTGGTGAGCCCGTTCCACCCGTTCTCGCAGAACTGGAGGTAGGCGTCCTTGAAGCCGGGCGGCGTCCGGACGCTGCCGTCGTCGCCCCGGACCGAGCCTTCGCGATCGCCGACGGCGTTGAGCGGCGACATCACCTCGTTCGCGAACTTCGCCGCCTCCTCGAGAATCGCGTCCGCGACGTCGGGCGTCGCCTCTTCATAGCCGGGCAGCGCCGCGACCTGCCCGAGCCCCGCGAGCTCGTGCAGCACGAAGCGCATGTCGGCGAGCGGTGCGTGGTAATCGCTCATGGGGTCCTGTCGAAAATGGGGCGGCGCGCCCCCGTGCCCGGTCAGCCGAGCGCGGCGGTCAGCTCGGGGAGGATCTGGAAGAGGTCGCCGACGAGCCCGTAGTCCGCAACCTGGAAGATCGGCGCCTCGGGATCCTTGTTGATCGCGACGATCACCTTGCTGTCCTTCATGCCCGCGAGGTGCTGGATCGCGCCGGAGATGCCGACCGCGATGTAGAGGTCCGGCGCGACGATCTTGCCCGTCTGGCCGACCTGGTAGTCGTTGGGCACGTAGCCCGCGTCGACGGCCGCGCGCGAGGCGCCGATCGCCGCGTTGAGCTTGTGCGCGAGCGCGTCGAGGAGCTTGAAGTTGTCGGCGTTGCCGAGGCCCCGGCCGCCGGAGACGACGATCCGCGCGCTCGTGAGCTCGGGACGATCCGACTTCGTGAGCTCCTGCCCGGTGACGCGTGACAGCCCGGTGTCGGGCGCCGCGGCGACGCTCTCCACCGCCGCGCTGCCGCCTTCGGCCGGTGCCGCATCGAAGCCGGTCGCGCGGACGGTGACGACCTTGACGGGGTCCTTCGACTGGACGGTCGCGAAGGCGCTCCCGGCGTAGATCGGACGCACGAACGTGTCGGGCGCCTCGACCGCGATGATGTCCGACACCTGCGCGACGTCGAGCAGCGCGGCGACGCGCGGCGCCACGTTCTTGCCGAAGCCCGTCGCCGGCGCGAGCACGTGGCTGTAGCCGCCCGCCTTCGCGACGGCGACCGCCGTGGCCGCGAGGTTCTCGGCCGTCGGATTCGCGAGGTACGGCGCCTCGGCATGCAGCACCCTGGCGACGCCGGGGATCCTCGCCGCCGCCTGCGCCGCAGGTCCCGCATCGTGCCCGGCGACGAGGATCGTGAGTTCGCCGCCGATCTTCGCCGCCGCGGTGACGGCGTTGCGCGTCGCCGCGTGCAGCGAAGAGTTCTCGTGATCGGCGAGGAGGAGGATGGCCATGACCGGCTCCGCTTACGAAATGACCTTGGCTTCGTTGCGCAGCTTGTCCACGAGCTGCGGGACGTCGGCGACGCGCCCGCCGCCCTTCCGCTTGGGCGGCTCGACGACCTTGAGGGTCGCGAGCCGCGGCGCGACGTCGACGCCGAGCGCATCCGGCTTCAGGACGTCGAGCGGCTTCTTCTTCGCCTTCATGATGTTGGGCAGCGTCGCGTAACGCGGCTCGTTCAGGCGCAGGTCGGCGGTGACGACCAGCGGCAGCGACGTCTCCACCGTCTCGAGGCCGCCGTCGACCTCGCGCTTCACCGTCGCCTTGTCGGCCGCGATCTCGATCTTCGACGCGGAGGTCGCCTGCGGCCAGCCGAGAAGCGCGGCCAGCATCTGTCCCGTCTGGTTCGCATCGTCGTCGATCGCCTGCTTGCCCATGATCACGACCTTGGGCTGCTCCTTCCCGACCACGCCCTTCAGGAGCTTGGCGACCGCGAGGGGCTGGAGGTCGGCGTCCGTCTCGACCAGGATCGCGCGGTCGGCGCCGAGCGCGAGCGCGGTCCGCAAGGTCTCCTGGCTCGCGGCGACGCCGCAGGAGACGGCGACGATTTCCGTCGCGACGCCCTTCTCCTTCATCCGCACCGCTTCCTCGACGGCGATCTCGTCGAACGGGTTCATCGACATCTTGACGTTCGCGGTGTCGACGCCGGAACCGTCGGGCTTGACGCGTACCTTGACGTTGTAATCGACGACGCGCTTGACCGAAACGAGGATTTTCATGGGATTTCGCGGCCGGCGGGAGAAAACGCCACATTATAGCGCGGCGCACGCGCCTTCCCTGCCGCGCGGGACCCGGCGGAGACGCGGCCCGAGGTCCCGGGCCGCCCCTACCTGCGCGCGTCGAACCCCGCGCGCGCGACCTCGACGGCCATCGCGCCCGGGGCCGGCACGGCGTTGCGCCCGCCGGCGACGTTCCGCTCGGGCTCCTTCGTCGGGCGGCGGAAGGTCGCGGACATGCGAGCTTGCTCGATCGCGAGACGCTCGGCCGACGTCTGCCTGTCGTCCGTCGTCTCGTCGCAGATCGGCATCCCGTGTTGTCGGCGGTCGCGACCGCGACGTCCCCTCCTCCGGATGAGCGCCGCGGCACGGCGGCGCGGGCAACCAACGGCGACCTTCACGCCGGCAATGGTGCTAACCTCCACGCGAGGACCGACGCGGGAGACGACGATGCGCGCATTCACCTTCGTGCTGACCTTCTGCGCGACCGTCGCCGGCGCCGTCTTCGCGCAGGCGGCCCTCGCGCAGGGCGCCGACAAGCCGCCCGCCGCCAGCGCCCCGGCCGATCCCGCCGCGGCCATCCGCGCGCAGTTCGACGGCCACGTCGCCGCGCACCGCCGCGGCGACCCCGCGGGCGCAGCCGCGATGTATGCGGACGACGTGCGACTCATCGGCCCCGACGGCGACGAATCGCGCGGGCGGGCGGCGATGGTGCGCTTCTATCGCGACATGCAGGATCGCTGGACGCTCGACGAGTACAACTACGCGACGGAGGAGATCGTCGCGATGGGCGACGCCGCCTACCAGATCGGGCTCTGGTGGTTCCGGATGCACGACAAGTCGGGGCGTTCGACGGGCGGCCGCTTCCAGTTCCTCGCGGTGTGGCGGCGCGATGCGGCAGGCGAATGGAAGATGGAGCGCGCGCTGTGGACGCCGAGCGCGCCGGACCTGCCCGGCGCCCCTGCGGCCGCGAAGTAAGCGTCCCTCCGTCGCAGCCGCGGATCGGTATACTCCTTGCGGGCCCGACGCGTCGAGGGCCCGCGGAATCGGACACCCATGAGCCTCGCGTCGCTCGCCGCCGTGCTGTCGTTCGCCATTGCCGTGCCGGCGCTCGCCGACGTCGCCGACACGAAGGGCGAGCGCGCGCTCTTCCTGGCCGGCTCCAGCTTCAGGCTCGTGATCCCGCGCGAGGACTGGGTGATCACGCGCGAGCAAATGCGCGCCGACGGGCGCTCCGTGTATTACGCGCTGACGAGCGCGAAGCGCGAGATGACGCTGTGGCTCTTCATCGACCAGACGCCCGTGTGCCAGAGCGCGACGGCGTGCCTCGAGTTCTCGCTCAAGAACACCGCCTACTCCACCGCGAAGGACATGAAGTTCGCCGCGCAGGAACCGTTTCAGGTGGCCCGGTTCGCGCTCGAGGGCGGCCCCGGCACGGCGAGCCAGCAGCGCCTCATCGCCGCGGCGTACGTCGACGGCTGCTGGGTCGACGTCCACCTCTTCCAGGCGGCGCGCGACGGAGCGGCGGCGGCGCTCCTCGGATTCCTGAAGCTCGTGGCGGTCCAGTGAACGCGCTCGCGAAGGGGGCGCTCTTCTGGCTGGCCGGCGCGTTCCTCGCGGCCTCGTGGGACGCGGGCGCGCAAGCCGCGAAGCCGCGCCGGGTCGCGAAGGACCACCCGTTCCTCGGCAGCTGGACGTACGAAGCTCCCGACGGCGCGTGCACCGAGACCTACGTCTTCCGCCCGGACGGGACCGCCGTCGTCACGAGCGGCCGCGAGATCGCGGAGAGCGAGTTCGAGATCTCCGCGCGACCCGACGCGAACGGGTTCTACAAGTGGACCGACCGGCTCGTCAAGGACAACGGGAAGGAAGACTGCTCGGGCGAGGTGACGGCGGCCGGCACCGTCGTCACCAATTACGTGCTGTTCAGCCCCGCGCGCGACCAGTTCATCGTCTGCGCGCGGGCCTCGCTCGACGCCTGCTTCGGACCGCTGCGCCGCGCGCAGGGCACGGGCGCCTGATTGCGCGAATTGCCGCTCGTCTGGGCACTGCCGTTCGCCGGCCTGCTCCTGTCCATCGCGGTCGTCCCGCTCGTCGCGCCCAGGTTCTGGCACGACCACTTCGGCAAGGTCTCCGCGGCCTGGGCGCTCCTGCTGATCGTTCCCTATGCGATCGCGCATGGCGCGGCGGCCACGTTGCGCCCCCTCGCGCACGCCCTGTTCGACGAGTACATCCCGTTCATCGTCATCCTGTTCGCGCTCTACACGATCTCGGGCGGCATCTGCGTCCGCGGCTCGTTCGTGGGGACGCCGCGCCTCAATGCGTCGATCCTCGCGCTGGGCGCGGCCGCCGCGAGCGTCATGGGGACGACCGGCGCGTCGATGCTCCTGATCCGCCCGCTCCTGACCGCCAACGCGGGACGCCGGCACCAGGCGCACACCGTCGTGTTCTTCATCCTGCTCGTGGGCAACGTCGGCGGCGCACTGTCGCCGCTCGGGGATCCGCCGCTCTTCATCGGGTTCCTGAAGGGCGTCGACTTCTTCTGGGAGCTCGAGCACCTGCTCGCGCCGACGGTGCTCCTCGCCGGGGCCATCCTCCTGATCTACTTGGTCGCCGACTCCTGGCTCTACCGCCTCGAGACGGGATCGGCCGTCATGAAAAGACCGGCGGAGCAGTTCGCGATCGAAGGCTCGTTCAACCTGCTGCTGATCGCGGCGGTGGTGGGCGCGGTGCTGATGTCGGGAGTCTGGCACCCGGGCGTCGAGTTCGACGTTCTCGGCACGCATCTCGAGCTCGAGAACGTCGTGCGCGACGCGCTCCTCGTCGGGCTCGCCCTCGCCTCCCTCGCGCTCACGCCCCGGGCGATCCGCGAGCACAACGTGTTCCACTGGGCGCCAATCGTCGAGGTCGCGAAGATCTTCGCGGGCATCTTCGTGACGATCATTCCCGTCCTGACGATGCTCGCCGCGGGCCGAAATGGCGCGCTCGGCTTCGTCTCGAGCTTCGTCCTCGACCCCGCGGGCGAGCCGCGGAACGTCGCGGTGTTCTGGACCGCGGGCCTGCTCTCCGCGTTCCTCGACAACGCGCCGACGTACCTCGTCTTCTTCAACCTCGCGGGCGGCGACGCGCAGGACCTCATGACCGCGCACGCGGGAACGCTGATGGCGATCTCGATGGGCGCCGTCTACTTCGGCGCGCTCACCTACATCGGCAACGCGCCGAACTTCATGATCAAGGCAGTCGCGGAGGACCGCGGCGTGCCGATGCCGAGCTTCTTCGGCTTCGTCGCCAAGTCCGGCGGCGTGATGCTGCCGCTGCTCGCGGCGATCGGCTTCCTTTATCTCTAGCGAGCGGCGGCGGTTGCGCGACGGCGCCGGGTCGGCTACGCTCCCGGCAGCCGGGTCGGCAGATCCCCGGTGGCCCGGCGCCAAGACGGTGTCCCGTCCAAATCTGCGTTCCGTCCGCGCTCGGGCGGCCGGTCATGGACACCGTCGCACATCTCGTCTCCTTCGCGCCGAACGCCGTCCGCGCCTCGTGCGCGCGCAGCGCGTCCTTTCGCCGCCGCTCCGCTCGCGCGGTCGTCGCCCGATCTCACCGCAGGCAAGCCTGGACGCGGCGATGAAAGGGATTGCGATGCCGGCGCTGGCCGGCGGCGTGCAGGCGGCGACCCTGCGATGAGGGGAGCGGCCGATTTGGCGACCGTGCCGCTCGTCCGCCGGATCCTGTTCGCGAAGGGTGCGCGTGCCTTCGGCGACGGCTTCGTGAGCGTGCTCCTGCCCTTGTACCTGCTCGAGCTCGGCTATCGGCCGCTGCAGGTCGGCGTGATAGCCACGGCCACCCTGCTCGGCTCCGGCGTCCTGACGCTCGCGGTCGGCCTGCGCGCGCACCGCTTCGCCTACCGGACGCTGCTGCTCGGCGCGACCGCGCTGATGGCGGCGACCGGGATCGGCTTCGCCTACGTCACCGCCTTCTGGCCGCTGCTCGCGATCGCGGTCGTGGGGACGCTCAACCCGTCGAGCGGCGACGTTAGCGTGTTCCTGCCGCTCGAGCACGCAGCGCTGTCGCGGCTCGCGAGCGACCGGCAGCGCACGGCGGTCTTCGCGCGCTACAGCCTCGTGGGATCGGTCGCGGCCGCGGTCGGCTCCGCGGCCGCGGCGCTGCCGGGTCTCCTGACCGCTCCGACGGGACTGACGATGCGCGAAGCGCTCCAGGCCATGTTCGCCCTCTACGCGCTGCTCGCCGTGCTCGCCGCGGCCGCGTATCGCGGCCTGCCGCGGACGCACGAATCGGCGGGAGCGCGGAGGGCGGCGCCGCTCGGCGAATCGAAGCGGCGGGTCTGGACGCTCGCGGCGCTCTTCAGTCTCGACGCGTTCGGCGGCGGTTTCGTCGTCCAGTCGATGGTCGCGCTGTGGCTCTACCAGCGCTTCGGGCTGTCGCTCGCGTCGGCAGGCCTCTTCTTCTTCTGGACGGGACTCCTCTCCGCGCTGTCGTTCCTCGTCGCCGTGCGCATCGCGGGCCGGATCGGCCTCGTCAACACGATGGTGTTCACGCACCTTCCGGCGAACGTCTGTCTCGTGCTGGTCCCGTTCGCCCCCGACCTCGTGTGGGCGATCGCGCTCCTCTTGGTGCGCGCGGCGCTGTCGCAGATGGACGTCCCCACGCGCAGCTCGTACGTGATGGCCATCGTGCTTCCGGCGGAGCGTCCCGCGGCCGCGAGCGTGACTTCGGTGCCGCGCAGCCTCGCGTCCGCGGCGAGCCCGTTCCTCGCCGGCTGGCTGCTCACGGTCTCGCCGTTCGGCTGGCCGCTGCTCGTCGCCGGTAGTGTAAAGATTCTTTACGATATGCTGCTGCTCGCCTTCTTCCGCGGGGTGCGGCCGCCGGAGGAGGATTAGCGGCTCGTTGACGGCGCAGGCGATGTCGAGGCCGTACCGGCACCCGCGCTTCCGCGCGATTCGGCGGAAAAAAACCGCGGCCCGAGAGCCGCGGTTCCCTGAAGCCTGCTGCCTGGCGATGCGTCTACGGCATGTCGACCCGGACGATGGTCGGCCTCGGCAAGCCGGCGATGCCTGAGTAGGCGACCGAGCCCAGGTACTTCGTGGCCGGCGCCAGCCCGCTGAACGTCAGGTTGATCGCCGCCGTCGTGCCGATCGTAGCCGCGGCCGGAGCGCTCACCGTCATGTTGCCGGCGTCCGCAGAGCCCAACAGCCACGTGTGAAGCTTGAACGGGGAGGATACGACCACGCCCCAACCCTGCACGACGACCGTGTACGTGTCCGCCGGGGGATTGACGAGATTGACTTCTTCGGCCGCCGTGCCACTGGTGCTGGAGCCGACCTGGGTCCCGCCGCTGTTGAACACGCACAGATCGATGTCGGAGCCCGGGTTGACGTCGGCGTCGAACAGCGAGAAGCGCGCGTACGTCGTCCCCGCCGGGATGGTGACCGGTATCAACTGCGCGTTGGGTGAAGAGAGCGAACAGGTGCCATCCGTCGGGTCGTCGGCAACCGTTCCCGCGGTGATCGCGGCGGGA
>DASQBO010000380.1:0-10434 GCA_035635175.1 Casimicrobiaceae bacterium
CTCTCACGGGGCGCAACGCCCGTGCGGTGAGCGGAATAACCGGCGGCCGATTTATGCGACATGCGACGGCCGACTTTGCCCCGCGAACAGCGGAGCCAACGCCCGTACCGGAGCGGCAGGAAGCCGTCGTCGACGACACCCGCCGCGTCGTGACCGCGTCCATCGCTGGGGCGGGGTCCGGGCGTGCTGCAGACGATATTGTAAGGAAATGAAAGATTTAAGCAAGGGTACAAGTGAGCGAGCCGCCCGAAGGGAAGGCGCGAGGACACCTGTGCGAGCAGGGCGAAGCCAAGGAGCGAAGCTCGCGTCTGCGAGCGCGGGTGACGGCCGACTCCGCGGTCCGACGCATTCCGGCCACGGGCGCGGAGGCCGCGCGTCGGCGAGCGACCGAGAGCGCCCGACACCCGGGCATATCGACGATGATCGGAGGACCGTGCGGAGGGACGCAGTGAATCGGCTGGCCGTGGGCGAGGACGGGGACGGCCAGCGGATCGACAATTTCCTGCAGAAGGCGCTGAAAGGCGTCCCGAAGAGCCACATCTACCGAATCCTGCGCAGCGGCGAAGTCCGGCTCAATCGCCGGCGCGCCCGCCCGGACACCCGCCTCGCCGTGGGCGACGAGCTCCGGATCCCGCCGATCCGGACGGCCGCGCCGGTCGCGCGGCGAACCGGCGAGTCCGCAAGAGGCATCGCACTGCCCCCGATTCTCTACGAGGACGAGGCGCTGATCGCGCTCGACAAGCCGGCGGGCCTCGCGGTGCACGGCGGAAGCGGCATCGCGTTCGGCCTGATCGAGCGGCTGCGCCGCGCGCGACCGGCAGCACCGTTCCTCGAGCTCGTCCACCGGCTCGACCGCGACACGTCCGGCGTGATCCTGGTCGCGAAGAAGCGCTCGGCGCTCACCGCGCTGCACGCGCAGCTGCGCGAGGGGGCCGTCGAGAAGCGCTACCTCGTGCTGGTACGCGGGAAGTGGCGCGACGCCGTGCGCAACGTCGAGCTCGCGCTCGACTCGAAGGCGACCGCCGGCGGCGAGCGCCGCGCGCGCGTCGCCCCGGGCGGGCGTCCCGCGCGAACCGTGTTCCGCCGCGTCCGGACGTGGCCCGATCACGCGCCGCCGCTCGCGCTGCTCGACGCGGAGCTCAAGACGGGCCGCACGCACCAGATCCGCGTGCACCTCACGCATATCGGCTTCCCGCTCGCGGGGGACGACAAGTACGGGGACTTCGCGTGGAACCGCGCGCTCGCGAAGGAGGGCCTGAAGCGCATGTTCCTCCACGCCCAGCGCGTCCGCTTCGCGCATCCGGCCGACGGCCGCGAGGTCGTCGTCACCTCGCCGCTGCCGGCCGATCTCGCCGCCTATGTTGGGCGCCTCGACGAGAGCGCCGATGGCTGACGCGCGAGGTCCGCGGCGGTTTGCGCTGCTCGTGTTCGACTGGGACGGGACGCTCGCGGATTCGACGGCGCTGATCGCCGGCTGCCTGCAGGGCGCGTGCGCCGATCTCGGGTTGCCCGTGCCCACCGACGAGGACGCCCGGCACGTGATCGGACTCGGGCTCGCGGACGCGCTGCGGCACGTCGCGCCGACGCTGCCGCAGGACCGCTACGCCGAGCTCACCGCGCGCTATCGCGACCGCTTCCTCGCGCGCGACGGCGAGGTGGTGCTCTTCGCGGGCGTCCGCGAGATGCTGGACGAGCTCGACGCCGCGGGGCACCTGCTCGCGATCGCCACCGGCAAGAGCCGCGCCGGGCTCGCGCGGGCGCTCGCGCAGCAGCGGATCGCCGGCCGCTTCGCGGCGACGCGCTGCGCCGACGAGGGTTTCCCGAAGCCGCACCCGGACATGCTGCTGCACCTCATGGACCGCACGGGCGTGGCTGCCGAATCGACGCTGATGATCGGCGACACGACGCACGACCTCGAGCTCGCGCGTAACGCCGGCGCGGCGGCGATCGCGATGACGCACGGCGCGCATCCCGGCGCGGAGCTCTCGCGGCTCGCGCCGCTCGCCGCCGTCGATTCGATCGCCGCGCTGCGCGAATGGCTGCGCGCGAACGCGTGATCGCCGCTATTCCGCCGCGAACAGGCCCTGGCGAACGGCCTTGGCGATGGCCTCGTGGCGGTTGCGGACCGCCAGTTTGCTGATGACGTTCGCGAAGTGATAGTTCACCGTGCGCTCGGCGATGCTGAGCCGCGTGCCGATCTCGGCGCTCGTGAGCCCTCGCGAAGCGAGCTCGAGGCAGAGCCTCTCGCGGCTCGAGAGCGGTGCGCCCTCGGACGCCGGGGCGTGGCCGCGCTCGATCACGCCCTTGACGAAGAGCTCGTGGAAGTACTGCCCGAAGAGAACGATGGCGCCCAGCGTCTGCGCGATCTCCTCGCGTCGCGGGCCCGTGACGATCGGTTGCGCGGAGTTGAGCGCCACGAGGTTGCGCGAGGGATAGGTCGCGTACACGGGAAACGACACGCCGCTCGCGACGCCGTGGGCGGCGGCGTCCGCGAGGAAGCGGTCGGTCCGCGAGTTGCGCTCGCGCCGCAACGTCTGGTCCCAGACGAAGGGCAGCGAGCTGTCGAACGAGGCGACCACGCGGGGATCGCACTCGACGTACGCGCACTGGTCGTAGCGGACGACCCACGCGCGTGGCAGCGTCGTGAAGACGTACATCCGCTCGTCGTTGTCGGGGCGCAGGTGATAGTTGGCCGTCGCGTACATGAAGCTGTCGAAGCCGAAACCCCGAACGATGGCCTCGAGGGCGGGCGCGATGTCGGCGCCGCGCACGGCCGCGTCGACGAGGGGCGCGAGCATCGGCGGCAGGTATCGCGCGCGGTCGACGGCGATGGGACCGAGGCGGAGGGACTGGAGCATGGCGGCGTCGGGATCGACCGCGCGTCGAGGCGGGACGCGCCGGCATTAGAAGCACGCCGGCCGGCTCCACGCAAGCGGCCAGCAGGCCGAGCCCGACGCGGACCACGCCGACCGCTGCGGGAGAAAGGCGCAGGCTCGGCTGAAAGGTAGGCTACAGGCCGATGGAGCGACCCGGGCCGACTACTGCGGCAGCGGCAACCCTTCGACGCGGTCGCCGGGCCCGATTCCGCGCTCGGCGAACCAGCCCTTGCGCATTTCGATCGCGTACTGCGCGGGCGCGCGCGACCAGTGCAGACTTTCGTCCCGGGGCGCCATGTCCTCGATGTTGAGGATCCGGCCGTCGCCGCCCAGGAAGGCGATCGACAGCGGGATGAACGTGTTCTTCATCCAGAAGGCCTGCGGCTCGGGGCGCTCGAACACGAAGATCATTCCGTGGTCGGGCTTCAGGCTGAACCGGTACATGAGGCCGACCGTCCGCTGCTCGGGCGTCGCCGCCACTTCCGCGACGAGCTTGTGCTTGCCGATCGAGAGCGTCGTCGTCGGCAACTCGACGACGACGGGCGCCGCGGCCGCGACCCCAGCGGCGGTGGCCAGGACGAGGATGGCGAGGCGACGTTTCATGGTTTCCACGAGACGAGGTGCGTGCGGGCGCGGCGCTGATAGACGAGCCACAGCGCGAAGCTTGCCACGGCCGCGCCCGCCATACCAAGCGCGAGCGCCGGCAGCGAGCGGACGAGCAGCGGTGCGATCGTGCCGGCGACGACGGCCGACAGCGCGAAGTGCACGAACCCCTGCAGCGAAGAGGCCATGCCGCGCATCGTCGGGAACAGGTCGAGCATGAGCAGCGTCGCCGACGGCATGACGAGCGCCGAGCCGATGCAGAAGACGAAGATCGGCAGCACGTTCCACGCGACACCCGGCGGCAGCGCCCAGCACGTCAGGAGATTGAGCGCGGCGCCGGTGAAGATGAGCGCATAGCCCGCGCGGACCGTCCGCTGCGGCGAGCGGCGGCCGGCGAAGCGGCCCGACAGGACGGCGCCGAGCATGATCCCGCCGATCATCGGGACGAACAGCCAGGCGAAACCCCACGTGGTCACGCCGAGGAGGTCGAGGAGGAACGCAGGCGCGCCGGCGATGTAGATGAAGAAGCCGGCGAAGTTGAGCGCGAGCATCGATGCGAGCAGGGCGAAGTCGAGCGTGCGCAGGACGGTGCGGTAGTTTCGCCAGAGCGCGCGCGGGTGCAGCGGCTGGCGCGCCGCGCGCGGCAGCGTCTCGGGCAGGCGGAGCGCGGCCCACGCGAACACGGCCGCGACCAGGACGAGGAGCATCCAGAAGATCGCGCGCCAGCCGAAGACGTTCAGCATCGCGCCGCCCATGACGGGAGCGACCGCGGGGGCGATCCCGAACACGAGCGTCATCTGCGACATGAGCCGCTGCGCTTCCGGCCCCTGGAAGCGGTCCCGCACGATCGCGCGCCCGACGACGAGGCCCGTGCCGGCCGAAAGCCCCTGCATCACGCGGAACAGCCAGAGCGACTCGATGTTGCCGGCGATCGCGCAGCCGAGCGTCGCGAACGCGTAAACGACGAGCCCGCCGAGCACCACCGGCCGGCGGCCTAGCGCGTCCGACAGCGCGCCGTGCCAGAGCATCATGACCGCGTAGGCCGCGAGGTACGCCGAGAGCGTCTGCTGGACCGCGAGCGGCGCCGCGTCGAACTCCTGCGCGATCGCCGGGAACGCGGGCAGGTAAGCGTCGATCGCGAACGGCGCGAGCATCGACAGGGAGGCGAGCAGCGCGGCGAACGACCACGTCCGCCGCGGCTCGGCGCCCGTGCGCGCCGCGGCGGCGGGCGGCGCCGGCGCGCGCAGTTCGCTCACTTCGCGGCCGACGTGTTGCCCGCGAGCGCCGCGTCGACGGCGGCGCGGCCGAGCGCTGGCGCGAAGCGCGCGATGAAGTCGTACACGTAGCCGCGCAGGAACGTGCCGCGGCGGAGCGCGAGCTTGGTCGTCGAGGGAGCGAACAGATGGCCCGCGTCGAGCTGCTCGAACGTGCCGGCGTCGCGCGCCGGATCCCACGCCATCTTCGCGATGATCCCGACGCCGAGGCCCATCTCGACGTACGTCTTGATCACGTCGGAATCGAGCGCGGTCAGCACGACGTTCGGGACGAGCCCCGCCGCGTCGAACGCCGCGTTGATCTGGGAGCGGCCGGTGAAGCTCTGGTCGTAGGTGACGATCGGGTAGCGCGCGAGCGCAGCCAGCGTCAGCGGCTGGACCTTCGACAGCGGATGGCCGCGCGGCACGAGCACGCAGCGGTTCCACCGATAGCAGGGCAGCGTGACGAGGTCGGGGTACGTCGCCAGCGCCTCGGTCGCGATGCCGACGTCGGCGACGCCGCTCACCGTGTGCTCGGCGACCTGCGTCGGGTTGCCCTGATGCAGCTCGAGCTTGACCTTCGGGTACCGCGCGGCGAAGTCGCGCAGCACCGGCGGCAGCACGTAGCGCGCCTGCAGATGGGTCGTCGCGATCGCGAACGTCCCTTGATCTTCGCTCCGGAACTCGGCACCCACGCGCTTCAGGTTCGCGAGTTCGCGGAGCGCCCGCCGTGCGGTCGCGACGACCGCCTCGCCTGCGGGCGTGAGCGAGGCGAGCCGCTTGCCCTGGCGCACGAACACGCGGACGCCGAGCTCGTCCTCGAGCTGCCGCACCTGCTTGCTGATGCCGGGCTGCGAGGTGTGCAGCGCCTCGGCGGCGTCGGACACGTTGAGGCCGTGGTCGACGATGCCGCAGAGATACCGGAGCTGCTGGAGGTTCAAGAGAGGCTTAATGCCCGCCGCGCTAACTCACGGGCCTCGGTTAGAATCACAGGTAATTATAGCGCCGCCACCCGCGAGGCCGGCGCGCCCATGCCGCCGATCTTCCACGTCCACCCGGTCGACCCGCAGCCGCGCCTGATCCGCCAGGCGGCCGGCATCCTGCGTGACGGCGGCGTCATTGCCTATCCGACCGACTCGAGCTACGCGCTCGGCTGCCACCTCGACGACGCGTCGGCGGCGAAGCGCATCCGGCAGATTCGCGGCGTCGGCGAAGCACACCACCTCACGCTCGTGCTCCGTGATCTCTCGGAGATCGGCCGCTTCGCGCGCCTCGACAACTGGCAGTTTCGGATTGTCCGCAAGTCGACCCCGGGATGCTTCACTTTCGTGCTGCGGGCGACGCGCGAGGTGCCGCGGCGTCTCCAGCACCCGCGGCGAAGCACGGTCGGGGTGAGGGTGCCGAACCACCGCGTGGTGCAGGCGCTGCTGGAAGAGCTCGGGGAGCCGATCCTCTCCTCGACGCTGATCCTCCCCGGCTCGACGGAGCCCCTCAACGACGCCGACGAGATCGCCGCGGCCCTGGACCGTGCGCTCGACCTCGTGATCGACGCCGGACCCTGTCCAGCGGAGCCGACGACGGTCGTGGACCTCGCCGTGAAGCCGCCGGTGGTCGTCCGCCGCGGCGGCGGGGATCCGGCCCGGCTCGGGCTCGAAGCCGCGCCAACAGGCTAGGGCGGGTCCTGGCGGTAAAGACCCTGCCGGGCGAGTGGGGCGGGAGTCGGGTAAGATACGCGGCCAATGGATTTTTCGCTGCTCGCGACCATCGCGCTCTATGCGGTGCCGGTGGTCTTCGCGATCACGCTGCACGAAGCCGCCCACGGCTACGTCGCCCGGATCTTCGGTGACCAGACGGCCTGGATGCTGGGCCGCGTGACGCTGAATCCGCTGAAGCACATCGATCCGGTCGGCACGGTCCTGGTTCCGATCAGCCTGCTGCTCTTGTCGAAGCTCATGGGCGGCGGTGGCTTCCTGTTCGGCTGGGCGAAGCCGGTGCCGGTCAACTTCGGCAACCTGCGGCACCCGAAGCGCGACATGCTGTGGGTGGCCGCGGCGGGGCCGGCTGCGAACTTCGCGATGGCGCTCGCGTGGGCCTTCGTGGCGAAGTACTCGACGAGCGAAGGCGTCGACGTGATGGCGAGCGCGGGCGTCATAACCAACGTGGTCCTGATGGTGCTGAACTTGCTGCCCATTCTGCCGCTCGACGGCGGCCGCATCGCGGTCAGCCTGCTGCCGCACCGGCTCGCGCTCAGCTACGCGCGCTTCGAGCCCTACGGCTTCATGCTGATCATCCTGCTGCTCGCCACCGGCGCGCTCAACGTGCTGATGGCGCCGTTCGTGTCGTTCTTCCTCAACCTGTTCGGCGCGCTGGCGGGCGGCTGACGCCCGCGCGCGCGTACCCCCTTCCATGTTCATCGACCGGGTCCTCTCCGGCATGCGCCCCACGGGCCGGATGCACATCGGCCACTACCACGGCGCGCTCAAGAACTGGGTGAAGCTGCAGGAGGAGTACGAGTGCCTGTACTTCGCCGCGGACTGGCACGCGCTGACGACGCACCACGACGAGCCGGAGATCATCTCCGAGACGGTGTGGGAGATGTTCGTCGACTGGCTTGCGGCGGGTATCAACCCCTCGCGGGCGACGATCTTCATCCAGTCGCGCGTCCCCGAGCATGCGGAGCTCGCGCTGCTGCTCGGGATGGTCACGCCGGTCGGCTGGCTCGAGCGCGTTCCGACCTACAAGGACCAGCAGCAGAAGCTCGCCGACCGCGACCTGTCGAACTTCGGCTTCCTCGGCTATCCGGTGATGATGTCGGCCGACATTCTGATCTACCGCGCGAACATGGTGCCGGTCGGCGAGGACCAGGTTTCGCACATCGAGGTGACGCGCGAGCTCGCGCGGCGCTTCAACCACATCTACGGCACCGAGCCCGGGTTCGAGGAGAAGGCCAAGGCGGCGGTCAAGAAGCTCGGCGCGAAGAAGGCGCGGCGCTATGCGGAGCTCCGCACGGCGTTCCAGGAGCGCGGCGACGCGGAGTCGCTCGAGGCCGCACGCGACATGCTCAACGACACGCAGAACCTCTCGCTCGGCGACCGCGAGCGGCTGTTCGGCTACCTCGAGGGTTCGCGCCGCGTGATCCTGCCGGAGCCGGAACCGCTGCTGACGGCGACGCCGCGCGTGCCGGGCCTCGACGGGCAGAAGATGTCGAAGTCGCTGGGCAACACGATCCAGCTCCGCGAGGAGCCGGCCGAGGTCACGAAGAAGATCCGCACGATGCAGACCGACCCGGCGCGCGTGCGCCGCTCGGACAAGGGCAACCCCGAGCGCTGCCCCGTCTGGTCGCTGCACCAGATCTACTCGGACCAGGCGCGGCGCGACTGGGTCTGGCAGGGCTGCACGACGGCGGGCATCGGCTGCCTCGACTGCAAGCAGCCCGTCATCGACGCCATCAATACGGAGCTGGCGCCGATCCGGGAACGGGCTCGCAGCTACCTCGACGACCCGCAGCTCGTCCGGAACATCGTCGCCGACGGTTGCGAGAAGGCGCGCAAGCTGGCCGAGGAGACGATGCGCGACGTCCGCGACGCGATGGGACTCAATTACACATGAGCGAGCCGGGCGACCGCACGGCGGACGTGCAATGACCACCGAAACCGCGTCAGCCGATCTCGCCCGCCAGGCGGGCGCTCCGGTCGCCCGGATCCACGGCGAGCCGCTGCTCGAGCTGCCGCAGGACCTCTACATCCCGCCCGAGGCGCTCGAGGTGTTCCTCGACGCGTTCGAAGGTCCGCTCGACCTGCTGCTCTACCTGATCCGCAGGCAGAACATCAACGTGCTCGAGATTCCGATGGCGGAGCTCACGCGACAGTATCTCGGCTACGTCGAGATGATGCGTCGCACGCAGCTCGAGCTCGCGGCCGAATACCTGCTCATGGCGGCCGTGCTGATCGAGATCAAGTCGCGGCTCCTGCTGCCCAAGCCGCCGACGCTCCCCGGCGCCGAGGCCGAGGACCCCCGCGCCGAGCTCGTGCGCCGGCTGCTCGAGTACGAGCGGATGAAGGAGGCCGCCCGGGGCCTCGACGCGCTGCCGCAGGCCGGGCGCGACTTCGCGACGGTCCGCGTGTGGTTCGACCGCGTCGCGTCGGCACGGCTGCCCGACGTCGCCCCGGAGGACCTTCGGGCGGCGTGGGCGACCCTCATTGCGCGCGCCCGCATCAACCGGCATCATCTCGTTACGCGCGAGCAGCTTTCCGTGCGCGCCGAGATGAGCCGCCTGCTGAAGGCGCTCACCCCGACCCGCTACGCCGAGTTCACTTCGCTGTTCGCGGCGCATGCGGACGTTCCGCACCTCGTCGTCACGTTCCTCGCGCTGCTCGAGCTCGCGCGCGAGCAGCTGGTCGCGATCGCGCAGGCCGAGCCCTACGCGCCGATCTACGTGCAGCTCACGGCGGGTCCCGGGTTCGTGCTGGAATCCGACAGCGGAGCGGAATGATCGGGCGGCGGGCCGCACCGGGAACGTGGTGACGTGACGATGGACGACCTGAAACAGATCAAAGGCATCCTGGAGGCCGCGCTGCTCACGGCTGGCGAGCCGGTGGCGGTCGCCCAGCTTTCGAGGCTGTTCGAGCCCCCGCTCGAGGCGGACGTCGTGCGCAGCCTCCTCGACGAGCTCCGCGGCGACTGGTCCGACCGGTCGATCGAGCTGGTCCAGGTCGCCTCCGGCTGGCGTTTCCAGGGCAAGCCATCGATCCAGCCGTTCCTCGACCGGCTCTCGCCCGAGCGGCCCCCGCGCTACTCGCGCGCCGTGATGGAGACCCTGGCGATCATCGCCTATCAGCAACCCGTGACCCGCGGCGAGATCGAAGCCATCCGCGGCGTCGCCGTGTCCACGAGCGTCATCACGGCGCTCCTGGACCGCCAATGGGTCGAAGTGGTCGGCCACAAGGAGACGCCGGGACGACCGGCGCTCTATGCGACCACCAAGGCCTTCCTCGACGATCTCGGCCTGCGCTCGCTCACCGAGCTTCCCCCGCTGGCCGAGCTCGACGCTTCCCACCTGCTGGAGATCCCCGATGCACCCACCAAAGCCGCCGAAGCGCAACTCGCGCTCGCGAGCCCGATCCTGGCACCGTCCCCCGACGGGCCCGATGCAGCACCAGTCGAGCCTGGCGATGCAGCGGATCCACGAGGGTCTGCCGCCGCCGCGCCACAAGTCCTCCACTGACGAGGTCTTCACCGAGCCGCAGCGCCTGCACAAGGTGCTGGCGTCCTGCGGGTTCGGCTCGCGCCGCGCGATGGAGGAGATGATCCTCGCCGGCCGCATCACGGTGAATCGCGAGCCCGCGGACGTGGGGCAGAAGGTGTCGCCGGGCGACGAGGTCCGGATCAACGGAGAGCTCGTCAAGGTCCGCTTCGCCGAGCCGCGCGCGCGGATCCTCATGTACCACAAGCCCGCGGGGGAGATCGTCACGCGCGACGACCCCGAGGGCCGTCCGACGGTGTTCGAGAAGCTCCCCGGCATCGGGAACGGCAAGTGGATCGCGATCGGCCGCCTCGACTTCAACACCGAGGGCCTGCTGCTGTTCACGAACTCGGGCGACCTCGCGAACCGGATGATGCATCCGCGCTACGAAGTCGAGCGCGAGTATGCCGTGCGCATCATCGGCCAGCTCACGCCGGAGCAGCAGCAGTCGCTCCTCTCC
>DASQBO010000381.1:0-2031 GCA_035635175.1 Casimicrobiaceae bacterium
TGGCCGGGCATCAGCGCGTACGGGTGCGCCCAGCCCGGCTCGGATTGTATCCGCGCGAGCCACGCACGGATCCCCGGATACGCGGACCAGTCGACGCCGATCTCGTCGTCGAAGAAGAGATAGCCGCAAAGCGAGAGGTCGGCGATCGTCAGCCGGTCGGCGGCGACGTAGCGGCGGCCGCCGAGGTGCGCCTCGAGGACGTCCCACGCGGCTTCCGCCCGCTTGCGGAAGACGTCGACGGCGGCCGGGTCGGCGTTCTTCGTGAACGCGCGCAGGAAGCGGTACGTCGCCGTGTAGCTCGTGAGCTTGTGGTTGTCCCAGAGGAGCCAGCGCAGGATCTCGCGCCGCTCGGCGGCGTCGCCCGGCCCGAACCGGCCCAGCGCGTCGCCGAGGTAGTCGAGGATCACGCCCGACTGCGCGAGCCTGACGCCGCGATGCTCGAGCACGGGAACCTCGCCCATGACGTTGATCGCGCGATACGCGGGCGTGCGCGTCTCGCCGTTGAAGTAGTCGACGAAGCGGGGTGCCCAGTCGGCGCCGGCGAGGGCGAGCGCGAGTGCCGGCTTGTACGCGTTCCCCGATTGCGCGAAGCAATACAGCGTGTAGTCCGCCACGGGCTCAGAACCCTCCCATCGCGAGCCAGCGGTCGACCTGGTCGAAGCGGTCGAGGCCCCAGAAGGGCTCGCCGTCGACGAACACGAACGGCGAGCCGAACACGCCGCGGGCGATCGCACCGTCGACCTCGCGCTTCAGCGCCTCCTTGATCGCCGGGTCGTCGATCGCGGCGCGGGCCTGGTCCGGTGCGACACCTTCCGTCGTTGCGACGGCCACCGCGTTCTCCGGCACCGAGATGTCGACGTCGTCGGCGAAATAGGCCCGGAAGTACGCCTTGGCGAGGCGCGTCGCGCACGCGGCGTCGCGCGGCTTCTGCCACAGGACGATCCGCGCCGCGGCCTGCGTCGGGATCGGGAAGCGCGACGGCATCCGGAACTCGGGCAGGCCGTGAAAGCGCGCGCTTCGCGCGAAGTCGCGCCGCGAGTAGTCGCCCTTGAGCGGAATCTCGGTCAGCGGCGCCGTGCCGGTCTGCCGGAAGGCGACGCCGAGGAGCATCGGTCGCCAGTCGACGCCGCGGCCGTGCTTCGCGGCCAGCGCCTCGATCTTCTGCGAGGCGAGATAGCCGTACGGCGACGAGAAGTCGAACCAGAACTCGATCGGCGCGGCCATCGGCGTCACCCCGCGATCGCGCGCCCGATCACGAGCCGCTGGATCTCGCTCGTGCCCTCGTAGATCTGGCAGACGCGCACGTCGCGATAGATCCGCTCGACCGGGAAGTCGGACACGTAGCCGTAGCCGCCGTGAACCTGGATCGCGGCCGAGCACACGCGCTCGGCCATCTCCGAGGCGAAGAGCTTCGCCATCGACGCCTCCTTGAGGCAGGGCTGTCCCGCGTCGCGCAGCGCCGCCGCGTGCCACACCATCTGTCGCGCGACCTCGATCTCGGTCGCCATGTCGGCGAGCTTGAAGTTGACCGCCTGGTGGCCCGTGAGCGGCTTGCCGAAGCTCGTGCGCTCGCGTCCGTACGCGAGCGCCGCGTCGAACGCCGCGCGCGCCATTCCGACCGCCTGCGCGGCGATCCCGATGCGGCCGGCCTCGAGGTTCGCGAGCGCGATCCGGTAGCCTTCGCCCTCGCGCCCGAGGAGATTCGCGGCCGGCACGCGGCAGTTCTCGAAGAGTATCTGCGCCGTGTCGGATGCGCGCTGCCCAAGCTTGTCCTCGACCCTCGCGACCACGTAGCCGGACGACGCCGTGTCGACGACGAAGCCCGAAATGCCCCTCTTGCCGGCCGCCCGGTCGGTGACGGCGAACACGACGGCGACGTCGGCGTTCTGGCCCGTCGTGATGAACTGCTTGACGCCGTTCAGCACGTAGTGGTCGCCCGCGCGCTCGGCGCGCGTCGCGATCGCGCCGGCGTCGGAGCCGACCTGCGGCTCGGTCAGGCAGAAGCAGCCGAGCCATTCGCCGCGCGCGAGC
>DASQBO010000382.1:0-5439 GCA_035635175.1 Casimicrobiaceae bacterium
CGCGCGCTTGACGCAGGTCAATGAACGGCGCGAACGTGCCGCGGGAGGGGCGTCGCCGCGCGGCGCCCGGCTTAGATTGACGATCTGCCCCCCGATCCGCGAGACTTCGCGCAACAAGCCCGAGGAGAGAGGCGATGACGATCGGACGACGTGCAACGTTCACGAGGCGCGTGCTGGCCGCCGGCGCGCTCGCCGCGCTCGGGACAGCCTCGGGCGCCGCGACTGCCGGCGGAGTCATTCTGTACGAGGTCGGCAGCGCCGACGTCGGGCTCGCGTCGGCCGGCTACGGCGCCCGCGCGCAGGACGCGTCGACGGTGCTCACCAACGCCGCGGGCATGACGCGTCTCGACGGGACGCAGGTCCTCGCCGCGGGGCAGCTGCTCTGGGGCGACGTCAAGTTCTCGCGCGGCACCGGCACGTCGCCCGGGCTGGGCGACGGCGGCGGCGGCTACACGATCGGGCAGAACGGCTGGTTCCCCGGCGGCGGCTTCTTCGCGAGCTACACGGCCTCGCCCGACCTCAAGCTCGGGATGGCGTTCACCGGCAACTTCGGCATGGGGCTCAACTACGACGACGGCTGGGTCGGCCGCTATTACGTGCAGAAGGCGACGACGATGGGCATTTCGCTCATGCCGTCCCTCGCGTACAAGGTCAGCGACAAGGTGTCGCTGGGCGCGTCGCTCAACGCGATGTACGGCCTCTACAAGAACCAGGTCGCCGTCAACAATCTCGACCCCGCCTTCGGCGACGGCCAGCTCAAGATGCAGGACGAGACGTGGGGCTGGGGCGCGAACGTCGGACTCCTCGTGCAGCCCGACGCGCGCACGCGCGTGGGCCTCGTCTGGAATTCCCAGGTCAACCTCGACTTCAACGCGCCCCTCGAATTCTCGAACCTCGCTCCCGGCATCCGGAACATCCTGAGCGACCGCGGACTGCTCAGCGCGTCGGTGAAGGTCGGGATGAAGGTCCCCCAGGGCGTGATGCTGAGCGGATACGCCGAGACGAGCGACCGCTGGGCGCTGTTGGGCAGCGCCGGCTGGCAGCAGTGGTCGCGCTTCGGGCAGGTCCAGATCGGCATCGACGACGTCAACAACCCGACCAGCGTCACGCAGAACCTCAACTACAAGGACACGTGGCACGTCGCCGCCGGGGCGCAGTACAGGTATTCGGACCCGTGGCTCGTCAACTTCGGCGTCGCCTACGACTCCGCCTTCCAGTCCGGCAACATCCCGCCGCTGCTGCCGGCCAACTCCGCGTGGCGCTTCGGCGCCGGGGCGCAGCAGCAGCTCAGCAAGAGCGCGTTCTGGGGATTCGCCGCCGAGTACGCGTACGGCGGCACGCTCGACGTGAACCTGCACGGAAGGCCGGTCGCGCTCGGTGGTCGCGGCGATCTCGTCGGCTCGTACAATCAGGCCGGTACGGTCTTCGTCTCCGCGTACTACAACTGGGCGTTCTGACCCCGGCCGCGCCTCACAGCGAGAGCTGCAGGCGCCGGATCAGCGCGTCGATCACGTCCTCGCCGTCGGGCGAGCGCAGCCGCTGCGTGCGCAGCGCGCGCACGAGCTCGGGCTTCGCGATCGCCCGGTAGTCGCCGCGGATCAGGACCGCCGCGATCGCGCGCTGCACGTCGAGCGATCGCGCGCGCGGAAACAGCCGCGCGAGCTCCTCGAGGCTCGCCGGGTCCGAGAGCCGCCACGCGGCCAGCTGCTCGAGCGCGCGCGCCTGCGCGTCTTCACTCTGCATCCGGGCGATCCCGGCCGTGACGGCGCGCAGCTCGTCGGCGGCGACGATCGGACGGTGCCTCAGGTAGACGCGGGCGAGCTCGACGTCGCTTTCGCGCGCGCTCGTCAGCGCGCGGAGGACGTCGCGCTGCGCCTCCGCGCTGTCGAGGCAGGCGAGCACGGCGGCGCGCGCCACCGGGTCGACACGCGCCGTCGCCTCGCGTGAGGCGAGCGGATCGCTGCCGAGCTCGTGGTCGCGGTTGAGCGAGCACGCCAGCTCGACGTCGGTCGCCCCCGTCGCGCCGTTCCGCAGGCGATCGGCCAGCATTCGTCGGTACTCGGCGGCGAGCCCGGCAGGCGTGAGCCATCCGATCTCGCGCGCGAACGCGAGCATCCGGACACGGACCGCCGGCTCGTCGTCGTCGCGTACGAACGCGAGGTAGCGCTCGCGCGCCTCGCGGTCAGCTTCGATCGCCTCGAGCGCGCGCGCCGCCGCCGGCGTCTGCCGCTCGACGGCGGTGAGGGACGCCGCGTAGTGCTCCACGTGGTCGAACAGCATCCGGACTTCCGCCGGATCGCGCTGCAGGACCTCGTGGACGAAGCCGAGCTTCTCCGCCGCCGACAGCCGATCGTCGGCGAGCCGGCAGACGTCGCGCCGGAAGGCCGCGTCGGGATCTCCGTCGCTGAGGCCGGTCACCACGGTCATCGACGCCGGCGCGAAGAGGCTCACGAGCTTCGCGTTCGCCTGGCCGCTGCCGATCTCCCGCGGCGGGGATGCTTGCAGCCAGCGATCGAGCGTCGCCGCCGCGGACGGCCCGAGCGGCGCCTTCGACGAGAATCCGTAGATGACCGGCACGTCCTTGAAGATCTGCCGCATCCGGTCGCGGTTGCTTTCGCGGTGCCGGTCGTTCAGCGCGTGCGCGACGCGCTCGGCATCGGCGGGGGAGGCGCCGGCGCGCACGAGGCGGCGCGCGACCTCGCCGGCGGCGCCCGTGAGCCCGTCCGCGTTGAGCGTGTTGCAGCCGAAGAGATAGACCTCGCGGACTTGCGCGAACACGCCGGGGCACGCTTCGCTGCACGCCGCGCGCCGCATCTCGTCGACGGGCAGCGATTCGCGCTGCTCGAGCCGGTCGGTGTAGAACTCCGTTCCGCCGTCGAAGTGGCCGGAGATGACGAGCGCGTCGCAGCGCACGCCCGAGCGGCAGGCGGCGGCGAGCCAATCCGGGCGCCCGCGCTCGACGAGCTCGACGAAGCGATAATCCCCTTCGGGCAGCCTGCGCTTGAGCGTCTCCTTCTCATTCGCGGAATTGACGGTGATCGTGCACACCGTCCTCGGCGCGGCGGCCGCGTCGGCGACGAGCGCGGCGGCCCCCAGCGCGCACACGGCGAGAGCCACTGCTGCGGAAGGGGACATCGACCGGTAAGAGTTGCCCTAATTCGCGGCGCAGTATGCATGGAGTCGCCGCCACGGCCAAGCGCCATCCGCGGGAGATCTTGATCTCCCTCAGTGTTTCGGTGCGTCGTTCAGTAGACGCGCGTCAAGCGGCGCAGGAGCGCGTCGATGAGCCCGCCGCCGCCCGCGAGCTGCTGCCTTCGCTGCCGCAGCGACTGCACGAGGTCCGCGTCGGCGACCTGCGCCGGGTCGGCGCGGAGCAGCACGCCGGCGATCGCCGTCTGGACAGCAGGGGAATCCGCGGCCGGAAAGAGCCGCGCGAGGATCTCGAGGCTCGCGGCATCGGACGTGCCGAGCCGGCCGAGCGTTTCGATCGCACGCGCCTGCGCGGTCGCGTCGCGCATGCGCGCCACCTCCTCCGTCAGCGAGCGCAACTCGTCGGCGCCGGCGACCCCGCGCCGCCGCAGGTACACGCGCGCCACCTCCGCGTCGGCGTCGCGCGTGCTCGTCAGCGCTGCGACGACGCGCGCGTGGCGACCGGCATCGCCGAGGCAGGCGAGCACCGCCGCATTGGCGACTTTCGACGCCTGGGCGTCGTCGATCCGAAGCTCGGGCAGCAACGAGGACAGATCCCCGCCCGCGTTCTGCGCGCAGACGAGGTCGACCTCGGCTGCGTCGATCGCGTTCCTCGCGATGTCGTCGGCGATCATCCGCCCGAGCTCGGCACGGCGCTGGTCCGGCGTGAGCCACCCGAGCCGCGCCGCGAGGTCGATCATGCGGACACGGACGGTCGGGAGATCGGCGTCGCGCGCAAACGCGAGAAACCGCTCGCGCGCGTCGCGGTCGCGCGCGATCCCGTCGAGCGCCTGCGCGACCGCGGGGTCTTGCCGCTGCCGGTCGTCGAGCGAGGCCGCGTAGTCCTCGAGGCGGTCGAGGAACATCCGCACTTCCGCCATCTCGCGCCCGAGGAGCCGGTGCACGAACGCGACCCGCTCGGCAGGCGTCCGCCGGTCGTCGGAGAATTCGCAGATGTCCTGCCGGTGCGCGGCGCGCGGATCCGCCGCCGTCATGCCGCGCGCGAGGGCAAGCGAGTGACCCGTGAACGCGGCCTGCAGCCTGCCGCTCGCACGCCCGCTGCCGACCTCCGCCGCGCCGCCCGCATGGAAGTAGCGGTCGAGGATCGAGCCCGCCGTCGGCCCGACCGGCGCCGCCGCCGAGAACCCGTAGATCGCGGGAACGTCCGTGAAGATCTGCTGCATCCGGTCGCGCGCGCTCTCCGCGTGCCGCGCGCTCAGGAGCTGCGCGAGCCGGTCGGCGTCCACGCGCGAGTGGCCCGAGCGCACGAGGCTGCGGACGATCTCGGCGGAGGCGCTCTTCCGCGCCTCGGGATTGAGCGTGTTGCAGCCGAAGAGGTAGACCTCCTTCAACTGCGAGAACAGCGCCGGGCAGGAATCGCTGCACGCGACGCGCTCCATCTCGTCGACGGGCAGGAATTCCTGCGCATCGGTCCGATCGGAGAAGAACTCGTGACCCCCGTCGTAATGGCCCGAGATGATGAGCACGTCGCAGCGGACGTGCTCCCGGCAAGCGGCCGCGAGCCAATCGGGACGGCCGCGCTCGACGAGCTCGACGAAGCGAAAGCGATCGGGCGGCAGCGCGCGACGGAACGCCTCCTTCTCGTCCGGCGAGTTGACGGTGATCGTGCAGACCGTCTTCTGCGCGGCGCGCGCGTCGTGCATCCACGGCGCCGCGATGACCGCGGCCAGTGCGAGGAGAGCCGCGGGCCGGCGCATGGGACGTGACGGAGAGACGTGTGCGAGCCTCCTGGCTCACGCCCGTGCATTGCACAGCGGCATGGGAATCGCGTCCGTCGGACGCGGGATGCACCCGCTATCGGCGCGCGCCGATACGTGTGTAGGACGCTTGCCGACGCCGCGGCGGGCTCGCCCCCTTTCCTGGCCGAACGATAGGCCGGGCGCGCGCGGATCCGCCCGTGCCGGAGCGAGGTCGAGCGAGCGGCTTCAGGCGAGCCTGCCGAGATGCAGCGAGAGGTCGCGGAGCGTCGCCCGCAGTGCCTGGAACCGGCGCGCGCCGAGGAGATCCGACCACTCGCGCTCGATTGCGGCGAGACAGGCGCGCATGGCCGCGATGACCGCCCGGCCACGCCGGGTCAGGCGGACGCGCCGCACAGCGGACTCGCGTTCGCTGCGCCGCTCGACGTAGCCGCGCGCCTCGAGCTCTCCGAGCACGTAGTTCATCGCCTGACGCGTCGTCCCGCACTGCCGCGCGAGGTCCGAAGGCCGGCGGCCGTCGGGGCCGGGGTAG
>DASQBO010000383.1:0-3271 GCA_035635175.1 Casimicrobiaceae bacterium
CAGCTGCAGGCCGGCGACGTCGTGACGATCGCCGGCATCGCGCTCGTGCTCGCGCTCGTCGCGACGATCTACCCGGCGTGGCGCGCGGCGAAGGTGAACCCCGCGGAGGCGCTTCGCTATGAGTGAGGCGGGCGCGGGGCCGGCCGTGGTCGAGTGCCGCGGCCTCGCCAAGACCTACCGCAGCGGACCCCTCGAAGTGCCGGTGCTGCTGGGCGTCGATCTCGCGGTCGCGTCCGGCGAGCGCGTCGCGATCGTCGGCGCGTCCGGTTCCGGCAAGAGCACCCTTCTCCATTTGCTCGGCGGGCTCGACGCGCCGACCGCGGGCGAGGTGCGCGTCGACGGCGCGTCGATGGCCGCGCTGTCCGAGCGCGAGCGCGGGCGCGTGCGCAACCGCGCGCTCGGCTTCGTCTACCAGTTCCACCACCTCCTGCCCGAGTTCTCGGCGCTCGAGAACGTCGCGATGCCGCTCGCGATCCGCCGCGAAGTGGCTGCCGCCGCGCGCGCCGCCGCGACGGCAATGCTCGAGCGCGTCGGCCTCGGCCATCGGCTCGCGCACCGGCCGGGCGAGCTGTCGGGCGGCGAGCGCCAGCGCGTCGCGCTCGCTCGCGCCCTCGTGACGTCGCCGCGGTGCGTGCTCGCCGACGAGCCGACCGGCAACCTCGACCGGCACACCGCGGACGACGTGTTCGCGCTGATGCTCGAGCTCAATCGCGCCGCCGGCACGAGCCTCGTCATCGTCACGCACGATCCCGATCTCGCCGCGCGCACGGACCGCACGCTGCATCTGGTCGACGGAGTGTTGCGTTAGGTTCGACCGTGGAGAGCGCTTCCCGAGCGGAAGGAGCCGAACCCGGGCGTCGCCGTGCTTCACGAATTCAGGCGCACGGCGGCGCCCGGATTCGACCCGCGTAAGTCACACGGCCAGCGGCGGCTCGTCCATCAGCGCGACCTGCTCGCGCAGCTCGAGGATGCGATCCTGCCAGTAGCGCTGCGTCCCGAACCACGGGAACGCCGCGGGGAACGCGGGGTCGTCCCAGCGCATCGCGATCCACGCCGAGTAGTGGAGGAGGCGCAGCGTGCGCAGCGCCTCGACGAGAAAGAGCTCGCGGCGGTCGAAGTCCGCAAAGTCCTCGTAGCCGTCGAGCACCGCCGCGAGCGCCTGCGTCATCGCCACGCGGTCGCCGCCGAGCAGCATCCACAGGTCCTGCACGGCGGGGCCGGTGCGCGCATCGTCGAAATCGACGAAATGGGGGCCGCCGTCGGTCCAGAGCACGTTGCCGGCGTGGCAGTCGCCGTGGAGCCGCAGCACGCGCACGTCGCCCGCACGGTCGTACGCGCGCCGCACGCCGTCGAGCGCGAGCGCCGCGACGCTGCTCCACGCCGGCACGAGGTCCGTGGGGATTCCGCCGTGCGCGAGCAGGAAATCGCGCGGCGCGACGCCGAAGGTCTCCACGTCGAGCGCGGGCCGGTGGCGGAAGCGCGCCTGCCCTCCCACCGCGTGGATGCGGCCGAGGAAGCGGCCCAGCCATTCGAGCGTCGCGCGGTCCTCGAGCTCGGGTGGGCGCCCGCCGCACTTCGGGTAGACGGCGACGCGAAAGCCCGCGCACGCGTGCAGCGTCCTGCCGTCGGTGGCAAGCGGGGCGACGACCGGGATCTCGTGCGTCGCGAGCTCGGCGACGAAGGCGTGCTCCTCGTGGATCTGCTCGTCGGTCCAGCGTCCCGGCCGGTAGAACTTCGCGACCACGGGGGCCGCGTCGTCGCGCCAGACCTGATAGACGCGGTTCTCGTAGCTGCCGAGCGGCAGCAGCCGTCCGTCGCCGCGGAAGCCGATCCCATCGAGGGCGTCGAGCACCACGTCCGGCGTGAGCGCGGCGTAGGGGTGGGCGGCGGCGCCGCTCATCGCGGACCTCCGCTCAATATTCCACCGGCACCGGATCGAGCGAGCGCCAGAGATACCAGGTCGCGACGCTCCGCCACGGGCGCCACGGCGCCGCGATCGCGTGCAGGTCCTCGGCGGCGAGGCGCGCGCCGTCGTTGTAATGGTGGGCGATCGCCTTCTGCAGACCGATGTCGCCGACCGGGAACACGTCCGCGCGGAGCTCGTGGAAGATGAGGAACATCTCGGCGGTCCAGCGGCCGATGCCCTTGACGTCGGTCAGCCGTTCGATCAGCGCTTCGTCGTCGAGCTCGGGCCAGGCGGAGGGGTCGAGGGCGCCCGTGGCGAAGTGGCGCGCGAGGTCGCGCAGGTAGTCGCCCTTGCGTTCGGAGAGCCCGCACCGGCGCAGCGAAGGGGACCGCATCCGGCTCACCCGCCGCGGATCGAGCGGACCGCCCGGCACGCCCGTCGCGGCGGTGAAGCGGTCCCAGATCGTCTGCGCGGCCTTGACCGAGATCTGCTGGCCGACGATGGCGCGCGCGAGCGTCGTGAACGGATCGCCGCGGCGGACGAGGTGCACGTTCGGGGCGGCGCGAATGAGCCGGCGCATCACCGGATCGGCGCGGCCGAGCGCGCGGCGGGCATCGTCCCAGAAGGCGGGTTTCATCGTGGCGGACGGGCGGGATCGGCGCCGGGCGGCGTGGCCGGAAACAGGGTGAAAATGTTACATTACGCGACTTTTGTTTTCGGGGACGGGGATGCACGGTCGGTGGACGCTCGGGCGGCTGGCGGAGTGCGTCGCTGCCGTCGGCCTCGCCTTCGCGCTCGCTCTGCCGACACCCGGTTTCGCGGCGCCCGACCCGAACAAGGTCCTGCACTACTACTTCCCGACCGGCGAGAACGGGTTCGATCCGGTCCGCATCTCCGACCTCTACTCGGCGACCGTCATCGAGGCGATCTTCGAGCGGCTCCTCACCTACGACTACCTCGCGCGGCCGGCGAAACTCGTGCCGATGCTGGCTGAGTCGATGCCCGAGGTCACTGACAACGGCAAGACCTTCACCTTCCACCTCCGGAAGGGCGTCTACTTCGCGCCGGACCCCGTATTCAAGGGGAAGAAGCGCGAGCTCGTCGCGCAGGACGTCGTCTCCTCGTACCTCCGGTTCATGGACCCGGAGAACCGGGCGCCGTACGCATTCCTGCTCGAAGGGAAGATCGTAGGGCTCGACGAGCACGCGGCGGCGGCGAAGAAGAGCGGCAAGTTCGACTACGACGCGAAGATCCCGGGCATCGAGGCGGTCGACCGCTACACGGTGCGCTTCCGGCTCAAGGAAACCGACTACAACTTCCTCTTCATCGCCGCGCACATCTCGCTCGGCGTCGTCGCGCGCGAGG
>DASQBO010000384.1:0-16731 GCA_035635175.1 Casimicrobiaceae bacterium
CTCGCGAACGTCTGCAATGCCGCCGTCGGCAGGTAGGCGAGCAGCTCGGTGACGTGCGTGCAGCCGCCGACGCCGCCGAACTTCTCGTGCAGCTGCTTGCGGAACCCGTGCATGAGGTTGGCGCCGACGAGCTCCGAGTACTTCGGGCCAATCAGCTCGCAACCGTCCGGATACGGCACGCTGTCCGAGCAGGCGACGAGCGCGTGGATCACGAAATCCGTGTCGATCGTCACCCGCGCCGCCATCTCGTGGACGGGCGTCCCCGCGGGGCGCGTTCCGGACGCGAGCGTGTAGTCGTGGTCCTTCGTGTCGACGAGCCGCGCCTCGATGTCGAAGAGCCCGTCCTCGCGCTGCCAGCCCTCGTAGGCGATGCGACGTACGTGCAGGCGCTTGCGCGAAACGGGACTTTCCGGGAGCGGCATCGGCGTGGCGGCAGGAAGCGGGGCTCGGCTTGCGGTCCCGCCCGCGTCCCGGAACCCGGAGCAGTGCGCACGGAACCCGATGCGGGAACTCGCTACAATGACGGCGCCCGTCAGGAGGCGCCGCGCGAAGCGTTCATTCTAAGCCGGCGCGGGCGGGCGCCGCAACCGACGACGCGGCCGGCCGTTCGTCATCGTCCCGGCAAGCCATGGCGCTCATTCTCGCCCTCGACCAGGGCACGACCAGCTCGCGTGCGCTTCTTTTCGACCACACGGGCAAGGTGCGCGCTGTCGCGCAGCAGGAGTTCCGGCAGATCTTTCCGCAGCCGGGGTGGGTCGAGCACGACGCGATGGAGATCTGGGCGACGCAATCGGGCGTCGCGCACGAGGCGCTCGCGAGGGCCGGCGCCGAAGCCGGCGAGATCGCCGCGATCGGCATCACCAACCAGCGCGAGACGACGGTGCTGTGGGACCGCGCGACCGGCAGGCCGGTCGCCAACGCGATCGTGTGGCAGGACCGCCGCACCGCGCCGCTGTGCGACGCGCTGCGCGAAGCGGGCCACGCCGCGCTCTTCGCCGAGAAGACGGGGCTCGTCCTCGACGCCTACTTCTCGGGCACGAAGCTCAGGTGGCTGCTCGACAACGTGCCCGGCGCGCGCGTTCGCGCCGAGCGCGGCGAGCTCGCGTTCGGCACGATCGACAGCTGGCTCGTCTGGAACCTGAGCCGCGGCGCCGTGCACGTCACCGATCCGTCGAACGCGAGCCGGACGCTGCTCTTCAACACGCGCACGGGCACGTGGGACGACGAGCTCCTGGCACTCCTCGACGTCCCGCGCGACGTCCTGCCGGGGATCGTGCCCTCGTCCGGCATCTGCGCGGAAGCGTTCCTCGGCGGCGGCAAGGTCCCCATCGCCGGCATCGCCGGCGACCAGCAGGCGGCGCTCTTCGGCCAGGCGTGCCACGCGCCCGGCCTCGCCAAGAACACCTACGGCACGGGATGCTTCCTGCTCCTCAACACGGGCAACCGCGCCGTCGCGTCGAGCAACAACCTGCTGTCGACCGTGGCCTGGGGCGGCCCCGAGGGACTCGCCTACGCGCTCGAAGGGAGCGTGTTCATCGGGGGCGCGGTCGTGCAATGGCTGCGCGACGGGTTGCAGATCATCCGCTCGGCCCCGGAGATCGAGGCGCTCGCCGCGAGCGTGCCGGACAACGGCGGCGTCTACCTCGTGCCCGCGTTCGCGGGGCTCGGCGCGCCGCACTGGGACGCCTACGCGCGCGGCTCGATGTTCGGGCTCACGCGCGGCGCCACGGCTGCGCACGTCGCGCGCGCGGCGCTCGAGGCAATCGCCTACCAGAGCGCCGACGTGCTGGCGGCGATGGAGCGCGACGCCGCGCTCACGCTCTCCGAGCTGCGCGTGGACGGCGGGGCGACGGCCAACAACCTCCTGATGCAGTTCCAGGCCGACCTGCTCGGAGTGCCGGTCGTGCGGCCGAAGGTGCTCGAGACGACGGCGCTCGGCGCCGGGTATCTCGCGGGCCTCGCGGTCGGCTACTGGCGCGACGCGGCCGATGTCGCCGCGAACTGGCAGGTCGACCGCGTGTTCGAGCCGGCGATGTCCCGCGACCGGGCGTCGTCGCTGCGCGCCGACTGGGACAAGGCCGTCGCCCGCGCGAAGGCGTGGTCCTGACGAAGCCGCCTTGCGTTCGCATAGGTTTGCCGCTACAGTGCAGCCTTACGTGCATATGCACGCAATGACTGCGCCCCGCGTATGACGATAGGCACCCCCACCCCCTGCGCCTGCGGCCGCCTCCGGCGGGCGACCCGCGCGCTGACGCAGCTCTACGACGACCTGATGGCGCCGTCCGGCCTGCGCGTCACTCAGTTCTCGCTTCTGCGCACGCTCGAGCGGACCGGACGGCAGCGGATGACCGCGCTCGCCGCGGCGGCGCTGCTCGACCGCACGGCGCTCACCCGCACGCTCGAGCCGCTGGTCGAGCAGGGACTCGTCACGGTCCTCCCGGGCCGCGACGGGCGCACGCGCGAAGTCGCGTTGACGCGCGCGGGCACGGCGGCGCTGCGTGCCGCCGAGCCCCACTGGAAGCGCGCGCAGGCGGCGGTCGCGCGGCGCCTCGGACCGGCGAAGCTCGACGCCCTGATCGCGACCCTCGGCGAGATCGAATCGCTGCACCCGGCCCCGGCCGGGCACGGCGCGTAGCGCCGAGAAGGAGAACGACGATGTCCGCCACCCGAACCCGCCGCGCCGACTGGCGCACTCCGACGGTCGTGCTGGTTGCGAGCGGCCTCCTCCTCACGCTCTCGATGGGGATCCGCCACGGCTTCGGACTCTTCCTCCAGCCGATGAGCGCGGATCTGCACTGGGGACGCGAGACGTTTGCGCTCGCGATGGCCGTGCAGAATCTCGTCTGGGGCGCGGCCACGCCGTTCGCGGGGATGCTCGCCGACCGCTTCGGCAGCCACCGCGTCGCCTTCGTGTGCGCGATGCTCTACATCGTCGGTCTCGCCACGATGGCGCTGTCGACGACGCCGCTGATGCTCGTGCTGACGGCCGGCGTCCTCGTCGGCACGGGCCTTGCCGGCCTCTCGTTCTCGGTGGTCGCGGGCGTGCTCGGGCGCAAGTTCCCGCCCGAGAAGCGCAGCATGGCGCTCGGCATCTCGGCCGCGGCGGGGTCCTTCGGCCAGTTTGCGATGCTCCCGCTCACGCAGGTGCTGCTGTCACACCTCGGCTGGTATGGTGCGCTGCTCGCGCTGGCCGCGGTCGGCCTGCTCATGGTCCCGCTCTCGGCAGCGATCTACGAGCGGCACGGCGGCAGCGCGCACGCATTCCACCAGTCGGCCGGAGCCGCGATGAGCGAGGCGTTCGGCCACCGCGGCTACATGCTGCTCACGGTCGGCTTTTTCGTCTGCGGCTTCCAGGTCGTGTTCGTCGGCGTGCACCTCCCGGCGTACCTCGCCGACAAGGGCATGGCGCCGCACGTCGCGGTCACCGCGCTCGCGCTGATCGGCCTGTTCAACATCGTCGGGACGTGGACCACCGGCTGGCTCGGGAGCCGGGTGCCGAAGCGCTACATCCTGTCGGCGATCTACTTCGCCCGCGCCGTCGTGTTCGCGCTGTTCTTCTTCCTGCCGCTCTCGCCGTGGTCGGTGTACGCTTTCGCCGTCGCGCTCGGCCTTCTCTGGCTGTCGACGGTGCCGCCGACCAACAGCATCGTCGCGCAGATCTTCGGCGTCCGCTACCTCGCGATGCTGACCGGCGTGACGTTCTTCAGCCATCAGATCGGCAGCTTTCTCGGCGCCTGGCTCGGCGGCAAGCTGTTCGACACGACCGGCAGCTACGACGTCGTGTGGTACCTGGCGATGGCGCTCGGCGTGCTCGCGGGCCTTATCAACCTGCCCATCGACGAGCGCGAGATCAAGCGGCCGGCCGCGGCGACGGCCTGACGGCGCGAAACGTCAGCGCGCGGGCGCCGCGGGCAGGTGCGCGACGATGCAATCGAATGACCGCTGGTTGTACGAGCCGCCGCCGACGAACGCCGTCATCGAATCTCGATACACCTGCTGCGAGATTCCACCGGCGTAGAGAGCTGAGGTCTTGCCGAGGAAGTTGTTGTAGTTCTCGCGCGTCGCTCCCTGGCCGTTGAACACGATGGCCTGACCCATGTCGTCGCTGCCGATGACGAGCGGCTTGCAGTCGGCGGCGATCTTCAGCAGGAACGCATTGAAGCCGTCGCTCTGGCTAGGGGCGGCGCACGCACCGATCGTCAGCGCAGCAGCGACCGCGAGGCCGCTGACGCGCAGCTTCGTCGATCTCCTCCACGCCGTTCTCGCGTGCTGCATCGTGTCTCCGTTCGACGGGTCGCGACGTCTTGCGCCAGTGTGGCGTTGCGTCGAAGCATTTGCAAGGCGCCGGATGCGGCACGCGTGCCGCTCATCGACCTTGAGCTAGCAAAGCTCGGGACTGACACTTCGCTGACGACGTACTGACGATTCGCTTGCGAATTCGCACGAGTGTGTTCTCGCCGCAACAGCGCAGCGGCGATAGCGCGTTTTTTTGCGCGGACCTCGCGTGCGCGCTCAGCGGCGATGCAAGAGTTCGCAACGCGACCGTACACGCGATGCCCGGCGCGCGGATCGCCTCGGGCGCCACGATCGTCGCGCCCGCAATACGACACCGACATTCGAGGAGGAGGCCACGTGAACGTCAGGAGACCCTTGGTCATCGCTGTCGCGCTCGCCCTCGGCGCCGTGGGCAACGCGCGCGCCGACGAGGTGAGCGACCTCAAGGCCCAGATGGAAGCGATGCAGAAGCAGATGGACGCGTTGAAGGGGCGACTGGAGCAGGTGACGAAGCAGGTGGAGGCGCAGAAGGAGGCGCAACAGCAGCAGGAGGCGAAGAACAAGCAGTTCCTGCAGATGACGCCTGGCAGCGGCCTGACGTTCCTGACGCCCGGCGGCGGCGACGTCACGCTTTACGGGAATCTCGACGTCTCGGTCGACACCACGACGAAGGGGCTCAAGAGCAGCTACGAGGACGGCGGTCAGCCGGTCGGCGCGATGGGCTGGATGGGTGCAATCTCGACCAATCTCTCCTATGTGGGCGTTCGCGGCAGGCATCCGTTCGATCCGAACTTCAACCTGATCTGGCAGCTCGAGGCCGGCATCGACATCTCCGCGACGCCGGGGACGAAGGCGAGCAACTCGAACACCAGCGACGCCGTCACCGGGGCCCTGTTCTCGCGCAACAGCTTCATCGGTTTTTCCGGCGCGGACTGGGGCGCGGTCATGGTGGGCAAGTCCGAGACACCCTACAAGCTGTCCACGGACCGGCTGAACCCGTTCTCCGGGATGATCGGCGACTACCGCGTGATCATGGGCAACACGGGCGGCGACAATCGCGTCGAATTCGCCTACCGCGCGCCGCACGCGATCTGGTACAACTCGCCCACGTGGAACGGCCTCGCGCTCAACGTCCTGTACTCGCCCGGCCAGAATCGATCGAGCAGCGGCACCGACCTCGGCGCCAACAACAATCTCGCGTCCGCCGAGTCCGATTGCGCAGGCGGCAACATTCCCGGAAGCGGCGCGCTTCCGCCGTCCTGCAACGACGGATCGTTCGGCAACCTGACGAGCGTCGCCGGCACCTTCACCTACGGACCGCTGTACGTCACCGCGGCCTATGAGCAGCACAACGCCGTCAATCGGAGCAGCGACACGATCGGCTTCCCGACGACGCCGCCCGAGGACACGCAGGGCGACCCCAACGACGTCGCCAACGAGACCGCCTGGAAGGTCGCAGCCCAGTACGCGCTTCCGACGAAGACGACCATCGGCTACATCTACGAAAAGTTCCACCGCAACGTCCCGGCGTATCTCGAGTACCAGAACGAGCGGCAGCGCTGGGGGTCGTGGCTCGTGGTGACGCAGGCGCTGACCGAAAAGGACGTGCTCAGCGGCGGCTGGGCGCACGCGGCGGCCACGCCGGGCGACCCGGGGCAGCACAACACGCCCGGGGGATCCAACCCCGACAATGCCGCCAACATGTACACGGTTGCGTGGAAGCACATGCTCGACCGCAGCACGACGATCTATGCCGACTGGGCGATGACCGTCAATCATGCGGACGCGCACTACGATCTCGGCGCGGGCGGGCACGGCGTGACCACGGACTGCCACGACGCGAGCCAGCAGGCGGCGTTCGACCCAACTGCGAACGGCGGCGCCGGCGGCGTGACCGGAAACGGCCCGCACTGCTTCGCCGGTGGCCGGCTGCAGGGCTTCTCCGTCGGCGTGAACTACCGCTTCTAGGCGTTCGCAGCCCTCGGTGAAGTCCCGGCGGCAGTCGCGCGCCGCTGCCGCGCAGCGTCAGGGCAGCGGGAGCGGCGGCGCGAGCGAGTCCGCCGGGATCCGGTCGACCGCGTCGGTGATGATGCCGTCGAGGCCCCACGCGGCGAGCTCGGCGATTCGATCGGGCTCGTTCGGCGTGTAGCACAGCACGCGGTGGCCCGACGCGCGCGCCGCCAGCACGACGTCCGCCGTCAGCGCCTTGTGATTGGCGACGAGCGCGACGCAGCCGAGGCGCGTCAGCCGCTCCGGCCAATCGACGGGCAGCGTGTGGAGCAGCAGCGCGCGCGGCAGCGTGGGGACGGCTTCGCGCGCCGCCGCCAGCGCGTCCTCGGAGTAGCACGACAGCAGCGGCGGCACGTCGGCCTCGCGCCACATCGTCGCCGCGTCGAGCGCGACGGCGGCGCCGGTCTCGCGCTCGCGGCCCGTCGTCGGCTTGATCTCGATGTTGCACGCGACGCCGGTCGCGCGCGCCCACCGCGCAATCGACGCGAGCGTAGGCAACGGCTCTCCCGCGTACTTGGCCGAGTGCCAGCCTCCGGCGTCGAGACGCGACAGCTCGCGCCACGGCAGCGCGTCGGCCCGGCCGCGCCCGCTCGTGGTGCGCTCGAGCGTGTCGTCGTGGAGCAGGAAGGAGAGGTTGTCGGCCGAGAGCTTCACGTCGCACTCGACCATCCGGTACCCGTGCGCATGCCCGACACGCATGGCTGTAAGCGTGTTTTCCGGCGCCTGCCGCCCCGCGCCGCGATGGGCAACGAGCCGCGGATAGGGCCACTCCCGGGCGATGTGGGCGGTCATGTCAGCGGATTCTCGCGCCGGTCGCCGCGTCGAACAAGTAGACATGCGCCGGATCGGCGGAGAGGTGCAGCACCGCGCCCACCTCCGGATGGTCCCCGTGCGGCAGGCGCGCCGTGAGCAGGTCCTTGCCGCGCGAGAGGTGGACGAGCGTGTCCGCGCCGAGCTGCTCGACCATCTCGACCGTCGCCGAGAAGAGCGCTTGCGTCTCGGCGCACGGAACGAGATGCTCGGGCCGGATGCCGACCGTCAGCGCGCGGCCCGCTTCGGCCGTGCCGCGGCCGTGGCGGACTGCGCCGCCGTGATCGAGCGCGATCGCGCCGTTGCCCTGCGAGCGTCCTGCCAGGAAGTTCATCGACGGGGAGCCGATGAAGCCGGCCACGAACTGCGTCGCGGGATCGGCATAGACCTCCATCGGCGTGCCGATCTGCTCGGTGCGCCCGGCGTTCATCACGAGCATCCGATGCGCGAGCGTCATCGCCTCCACCTGATCGTGCGTCACGTAGAGGGTGGTCGTCTTGAGGCGGCGATGCAGCTTCTGGATCTCGAAGCGCATCTGCACGCGCAGCTTGGCGTCGAGATTGGACAACGGCTCGTCGAACAGGAACACGGCCGGCTCGCGCACGATCGCACGGCCCATCGCGACCCGCTGGCGCTGTCCGCCCGAGAGCTGGCGCGGCTTGCGGTCGAGCAGCGCCTCGAGCTCGAGGACCGTCGCCGCGCGCTGCACGTGCTGGCGGATCTCGGCGGCGGGCATCCTCCGGATCTTGAGCCCGTAGGCCATGTTGTCGTAGACGCTCATGTGCGGATAGAGCGCGTAGTTCTGGAACACCATGGCGATGTCGCGGTCCTTCGGCTCCAGGTCGTTGACGACGCGGCCGCCGACCACGATCTCGCCTTCGCTCACCGCCTCGAGGCCGGCGACCATCCGGAGCGCGGTCGACTTGCCGCAACCCGAGGGACCGACGATGACGATGAACTCGCCGTCGACGACGTCCATCGTGATGCCCTGCACGACGGTGAGCGCGCCGAAGCGCTTCGTTACGTTGCGGAACTGGAGGCTCGCCATCGGCTTCTCACTTCTCCGTCTCGACGAGGCCCTTGACGAACCAGCGTTGCATGAGGACGACGATCACGACCGGCGGCAGCATGGCGAACATCGCCGTGGCCATCACCAGGTTCCACTCGGCCGCGGCATCCCCGCCGGGGAGCATGCGCTTGATGCCGATCGTCACCGTGTACATGCTCTCCTCGGTGGTGACCAGCAGCGGCCACAGGTACTGGTTCCAGCCGTAGATGAACAGGATGACCGCCAGCGCCGCCATGTTGGTGCGGGACAGCGGCAGCACGATGTCGAAGAAGAAGCGCATCGGGCCCGCCCCGTCCATGCGCGCCGCCTCGGCGAACTCGTCCGGGATGGTCAGGAAGAACTGCCGGAACAGGAACGTGGCCGTCGCCGACGCGATCAGCGGCACCGTGAGCCCGGCGAACGTGTTGATCAGGTGGAGGTCCGCCATCACCTGGTAGGTCGGCATGATGCGCACCTCGACCGGCAGCATCAGCGTCACGAAGATCAGCCAGAAGAAGAACATCCGGAAGCGGAACCTGAAGTACACGATCGCGAACGCCGACAGGAGCGAGATCGCGATCTTCCCCACGACGATGACGACCGCCATGACGAGGCTGTTCAGCATCATCCGGCCGACCGGCGCGGTGCTGGCCCTCGCGGTGCCTTCCGCGAACGCCTTCGCGTAGTTCTCGACCAGGTGCGAGCCCGGCACCAGCGACATCGGCGCCTGCAGCACCTCCTCGGCCGTCAGCGTCGACGCGACGAACGTGACGTAGACGGGCAGCATCACGATCACCACCCCGAGCACGAGGATCAGGTGGCTCGCCAGGGTCAGCAGCGGACGGCGCTCGACCATCTCGTGTCCCGTGTCAGTACTGGACCTTGCGCTCGATGTAGCGGAACTGAACGACCGTGAGTCCGATGAGGATTGCCATCAGGACCACCGACTGCGCCGCCGAGCCGCCGAGGTCGAGGCCGCGGAAGCCGTCGTTGAAGACCTTGTAGACGAGGATCGTCGTCGCCTGTCCCGGCCCGCCGGAAGTCGTGGCGTCGACGATCGCGAAGGTCTCGATGAACACGAAGACGACGTTGACGACGAGCAGGAAGAAGACCGTGGGCGAGAGCAGCGGGAACACGATCGTCCAGAAGCGCCGCCCCGGCCCGGCGCCGTCGATCGCGGCCGCCTCGAGCAGGGATTTCGGGACCGACTGCAGCCCCGCGAGGAAGAACAGGAAGTTGTAGCTCATCTGCTTCCACACGGCGGCGATCACGATCAGGGTCATCGCCTGCGCGCCGTCGAGGAGGTGATTCCAGGTGATGCCGATCGAGTCGAGCGCGTGCGCGACGACGCCGAGCGTCGGGTTGAACAGGAACAGCCACAGCACCCCCGCGATCGCCGGCGCGATCGCGTACGGCCAGATCAGGAGCGTCTTGTAGACGGACGCGCCGCGGATCACGCGGTCGGCCATCACCGCGAGCAGGAGCGAAAGCGACAGCCCGATCCCGGTCACCAGCACCGAGAACAACGCCGTGCGGCCGAACGACGCGAGATAGTTCTCGTCCGCGAACAGGTCCCGGAAATTGTCGAACCCGACGAACTCGGTGTGCGTGCCGAAGGCGTCCTGCAGGTGGACCGATTGCCAGAGCGCCTGCACCGCCGGCCAGTAGAAGAACACGAGCGAGATCGCGATCTGCGGCGCGACCAGCGCATACGGCAGCCAGCGCGACCTGAAGACGACGCGCTTTTCCATCCCTGCGGCGCTCCCCTGAACGCGGCTTCGGCCCGGGCGCCCGGCGGCGCCTCAGGCCGGCGACCGCGCGGACCGGGTCAGGACCGGGCCTTGTTGGCCTTCTCGAACCGCTCGAGAATCTCGTTGCCGCGCTTGACGCTGTCGTCGAGCGCCTGCTTCGGGGTCTTCTTTCCGCCGAGCGTCGCCTCGAGCTCGCCCTCGATCACGTCGCGGATCTGCGGCATGTTGCCGAGCCGCAGGCCCCGCGACTTGTCGGTGGTCTTCACGATCATCTGCTGGACGGCGACGTCGGTGCCGGGATTCTTGTCGTAGAAGCCGGACTTCTTCGTGAGCTCGTACGCCGCCGTCGTGATCGGCAGGTAGCCCGTCTCCTGGTGCCACTCGGCCTGGATCTCGGGCTTCGACAGGAACGTGAAGAACTTGGCGACGCCCTTGTACTCCTCCTTCTTCTTGCCGCCCATCACCCACAGCGACGCGCCGCCGATGATCGAGTTCTGCGGGGCGCCCGCGACGTCGTTGTAGTAGGGGATGGTCGAGATGCCGAAATCGAACTTGGCGTTGCGCTTGATGTTCGCGTAGGCCGCGGAGCTCGACGTCAGCATCGCGCATTCGCCGCTGTAGAACTTGGCCTCGGCCTCGTTCGTGCGGCCGCCGTACGAGAAGTAGCCCTTCTTCTGCCATTCGACGAGGTTTTCGATGTGCCGGAGCTGCAGCGGGTTGTTGATGAGCAGGCGCGCATCCAGCCCATCGAAGCCGTTCTTCTTCGTGGCGAACGGCTGGTTGTGCCAGGCGTTGAAGTTCTCGTACTGGGCCCACGACGGCCAGCCGGTGGTGTACGCGCACTTCTCGCCGGAAGCCTTGAGCTTCGCCGCGGCGGCGATCACCGCAGGCCAGGTCTTCGGCGGCTGCGCTGCATCGAGGCCCGCCTTCTTGAACGCGTCCTTGTTGAAGTAGAACACGATGGTCGAGCTGTTGAAGGGGAACGACAGCATCTGCCCCGCCGACGTGGAGTAATACCCGGCGACGGCCGGCACGTAGGCTTTCGGATCGAACGGCTCGCCCGCCTCCGCCATCATCTGGTAGACCGGCTTGATCGCCTTGCCGGCGGCCATCATCGTCGCCGTCCCGACCTCGAACACCTGGACGATGTGGGGCGCATTGCCGGATCGGGCCGCCGCGATCGCGGCGGCCATCGACTCGGGATAGGTTCCCTTGAACACCGCCGTGACCTTGTAGTCGGACTGGCTCTTGTTGAAGCGGTCGGCCAGGCTCGCGACCCGGTCGCCGAGGGCGCCGGTCATCGAGTGCCACCACTGGATCTCGGTGACGGCGGACGCGTTCGCGGAATAGGCGAGCGGAAGCGCGCATGCGGCCAATGCCGCCGCGAAACGGATGATGCGCACGCGGGACTTCATGGGGTTCCTCCTCGGGAATGGGACAAGCCGTACATGCCGTTTTTCTGGAACGGCCATTCTATTGCAAATGCGGCGGCGCGGCTTGCCGCAGCGCAAGTTTGCCCGACTGCGGCCGCGCGGCGAGGCACGCGAAGTCCCTCGCCGCGTCGATCGGCCGGCCCCGGGCACGCGCTCTCCTCCGAGGACGCCGCTCGCCGCTCGCGCGAGCTACGGCTTCCGGGCGCGCGTCGCCCTAGTCGGCCGTGCCGGGATGCGGCACGGGACCCGCGGGCACGGTCTCCCCGTGGGGAAGCCGCACCTTCGCGCCGGCGAGCAGCGTGTAGGCGGTCGGGACGACGAACAGCGTGAGGAACGTGCCGAAGGCGAGCCCGCCGACGATGACCCAGCCGATCTGCGTGCGCGACTCGGCGCCGGCACCCCTCGCCAGCGCCAGCGGCAGGGCGCCGAGCACCATTGCGCCGGTGGTCATGAGAATCGGACGCAGTCGCATCGTCGCGGCATCGACCACCGCATCGAACAGCGCCTCGCCCTTCGCGCGAAGCTGATTCGAGAACTCGACGATCAGGATGCCGTGCTTCGTGATGAGGCCGACCAGCGTGACGAGCCCCACCTGGCTGTAGATGTTGAGCGTCCCCCCGGCGAGCCACAGCGTGAACAGCGCGCCGGTCATCGACAGCGGCACCGACAGCATGATCACGAACGGATGCCGGAAGCTCTCGAACTGGGCCGACAGCACGAGGTAGATGAACGCCAGGGCGAGGACGAACGTGAAGTAGATTTCGCCGCCCGACGAGCGGAACTCCCGCGACTGCCCGTCGAGATCCGTCTGCGCGTTGGCGGGCAGCGCGCGCTTCGCGGCCTCGTTCATCGCCTGCAGCGCCTCGCCGATCGCATAGCCCGGGGCGAGCGTAGCGGTGACCTTGACCGCGCGCAGCCGGTTGAAGTGGTTGAGCGATTGCGGCGCCACCCCTTCCCGGACCTCGACCAGGTTCGACAGCTGCACCATGCCGCCGTCGCGGGCGCGCACGTACGTGTCGCTGATGTCGGCCGGCGTGGAGCGGTCGAGCGGCGCGACCTGCACGATCACGTCGTACTGCTCGCCGTCCTTCTTGAACCGAGTGACCTGGCGCCCGCCGAGCATCGTCTCGAGAGTCCGGCCGACCGTGTCGACGCCGATCCCGATGTCGGAGAGCTTGTCGCGGTTGATCGTGACGCGGACCTCGGGCGTGTTGAGGCGCAAGTCCGTCTGCAGATTGAGCACGCCCGGGTACTTGCGCGCCTCGTCGAGGAACCGGTCGACGATGCGCTGCAGCTCCGCGTACGGAACCTGCGACATGACCACGTACTCGACGGGCGTCGAGCGGAACGACTGGCCGAGCGACGGCGGATTGATGGCGAAGGCGAGCGCGCCGGGGATCGTCGCCAGCTTCGGCCGCAGCTCGTCGGTGATCTGCTGCTGCCTCTTCTTTCGCTCCTCCCACGGCTTCAGACGCAGCACCGCGTTGCCGTCGACGACGGTCGGGAAGCCCGAGATCGCCGTGTACGCGGCCGCCTCCGGAATGTCCTGGTAGAAGCGCTCGATCGGCTTGATCTGGTCGGCCGTGTACTGCGGCGTCGAGCCCTGCGGTGCCGTGACGATCCCGAACACCACCCCACGGTCCTCGAAGGGCGCGAGCTCCGACTTGAGGAGCATGAAGAACAGCGCGCCGAGGCCGGCGATGACGCTCCACAGGACCACGATGATCCAGCGATTGTGCAGCGCGCCGGTGAGCGTGCGGCGATACCCCCGGGTCAGCGCCGACAGCCCCCGCTCGATCGCGTTGTAGAGCCACGAATGCCGCGCCTGGTGCCGCAGCAGCAGCGAGCACATCATCGGCGAGAGCGTGAGCGCGACGAAGCCCGAGACGATGACGGCCCCCGCGAGCGTCAGCGCGAACTCGATGAACAGCCGGCCGGTGCGCCCGGTCGCGAAGGCGAGCGGCGCGAACACCGAAGCGAGCGTGAGCGTCATCGCGACGATCGCGAAGCCGATCTCCTTCGAGCCCTGGATCGCCGCCTGCCGCGGCGGAACGCCTTCCTCGATGTGCCGGAAGATGTTCTCCAGCATGACGATGGCGTCGTCGACGACGAGCCCGATCGCGAGCACCATCGACAGCAGCGTGAGCGTGTTGATCGTGAAGTTGAACGCGTACATGATCCCGAACGCGCCGATCAGGGCGACCGGGATCGTGACGATCGGGATGACCGACGCGCGGAAGCTGCGCAGGAAGAAGAAGATGACGAGCGCCACCAGCACGATCGCCTCGGTGATCGCCTCGAACACCGCCGTGATCGAGCGGTCGATGAACACCGAGGTGTCGTAGGCGACGACGAGCTTCATCCCCGGCGGCATCGTCTCGTTCATCGTGATGACCTCGGCGCGCACCGCCTTCGAGAGCTCGAGCGGATTGGCGACCGCCTGCTTGATCACGCCGATGTTGAGCGAAGGATTGCCGTTGAAGCGCGAGATGACGCGCTCGTCGACCGGGCCGATCTCGGCCAGGCCGACGTCGCGCAGCCGGACCGGATACCCCCCGACGTTGGCGACGATGAGGTTGTTGAACTGCGCCGGCGTCTGCAGGTCGGTTTCGGCGACGACGGTGAATTCGCGCGCCTGCGACTCGATGCGCCCGGCCGGGATTTCCGCGTTCTGCCGGCGCAGCGCGTCCTCGACGTCCTGCACCGTGAGCTTGTAGCCCGCGAGACGGGAGCGGTCGAGGTTGATCCGCATCGACACCTGCCGCTCGCCGAAGATCCGCACGTCGGCGGCGCCCGGCAGCACCGAGAGCCGCGGCTGGACGTAGCGCTTCACGTAGTCGGAGGCCTGCAGCGTCGACAGCGAACCCGCTTCCACCGCGATGTAGATGACGGGGAAGGCGTCGGCCTCGACCTTGGCGATGATCGGCTCGTCGATCGTGTCGGGCAGCTTGCCGCGCGCGCGCGCGACCTTGTCGCGGACGTCGGCCGCCGCCGAGTCAGGGTCGCGCTTCAGCGTGAAGCGGACGTTGATGTTGCTGCGCTCCGATCGGCTCTGCGACGTCATCACCTCGACGCCCTCGATGCCGGCGAGCGAATCCTCGAGCGGCTTCGTCACCTGCGACTCGACGACCTCGGCGGACGCGCCACGATAGGTCACCGTGACGCTGACGACGGGCTCGTCGATCCGGGGGTACTCGCGCACCGACAGCCGCGTGTACGAGATGAGGCCGACCAGAAGGATGATGAGCGACAGCACCGTCGCGAAGACGGGCCGCTTGATGCAGATCTCGGGCAGCTGCATCGGGAACCGCTTCCTACGATTTCGGCGCGGAGCCCGGGGGCGCCTTGGCCGGCTCGGGGCGCGGCGCGTCCTTGCTGGGGCCTCCGGCGACGGCGCGATCGCCGTTGCCGGTGACCGCGACGGGGACGCCGTCGCGGAGCTTGAGCTGCCCCGCGCTGACGACGGTGTCGCCGCCGGAAAGCCCGCCCAGGATTTCCACCTTGCCGTCGCGGCGCTGGCCGACGGCGACCTTCGTGCGCAGCGCCTTGCCGTCGACGATCCTGAACACGTACTGCTCCTCGCCCTGCGGCACGATCGCCTGCTCCGGAATCACGAGTGCATCCTGCGCTTCGCGGGTAATGAGGCGCACCCGCGCGAACATGCCGGGCCGGAGCGAAGTGTCCGCGTTCTTCACCTGGGCGCGGATCACGATCGAGCGGCCGGTCGCGTCGACCAGGGGATTGATCGCGTACACCTTGCCCTCGTACGTCTTCCCGGGCAGCGCGTCGAGCGACACGTCGAGCGGCTGGCCGACCTGGACCTGCTTCAGGTAAATCTCGGGCACCCGGAAATCGACCTTGAGCGGGTCGATGGCCTCGAGGTTCACGACGTCGGCGCCTTCCTTGACGTAATCGCCGACCGACACGACGCGGAGCCCGATCACGCCGGAGAACGGCGCCCTGATCTCGGTCTTCGCGAGCTTCGCTTCCGCGAGCTGCAGCGCCGCCTCGGCGACGCGAAGGTTGTTCTCCGCCTCGTCCTTCGCCTGGCCCGAGATGAAGTTGCTCTTCGCGAGGTCCACGGCGCGATCGAATTTGGACTTCGCGAGCTTCAGGTTGGCGCGCGCCTGCTCGACGTCGGCCACGTTGATCGACGGGTCCAGCTTGACCAGCGTCGCGCCCTTGGCGACGCGCTGGCCCTCGTTGAACAGGATGGCGCTGATTCGCCCTGCGACTTCGGGCCGGACGGTGATCGACTCGTCCGAGCGCAGGCTCCCGACCGCGGTGATCGTCTGCGGCATCGACGCCGTCACGACCTTGACCGCCTCGACCGTGACGGCAGCGGGCCCTGCCGCGGGCGCGGCGGGCGCGGCGGCGGTGGCCGCGGGCGCGCGCTGCTGGCCGAACCAGTAGCCGGCCCCCGCGCCGACGGCGATGCCGAGCACGACGAGGACGGCCAGGATCGGTTTTTTCACGTTGGCGGATGCGGCGGCCGATCGGCCGCGTCGGGACGGTCCGTTCGGACCCAAAGGCTGTGAATTATGCGCTGCGCCGCCCCGATCGCCAATCGAAACGGCCGCGCACCTTGCTGCCGGGATGCGGCCGCCCGCGACTGATAGAATTCCCGACCCGATCGCCGCGCGGTCGGTCGGAACGGAACCGGTTCGCCCTGATGCCTCGCTCTCACTGCAGCTTCCTCGCCCGGCTCGCGTCGCTCGCGGGAATCGCGCTGGCTCTCTCCATCGCGCCGCCGGCCGTGCAGGGGCAGACGGCGCCGTTCCCCGCCAAGCCCGTGCGCCTCGTCGTGCCTTTTCCGCCGGGCGGCCCGCTCGACGTCACCGGCCGCGCGATCGCGCAGAAGCTCGGCGAGACGTGGGCGCAGAGCGTTGTCGTCGACAACCGGCCGGGCGCCGGCGGCAACATCGGCGCGGATCTCGTGGCGAAGTCGCCACCGGACGGCTACACGGTCGTCATGGGCGCGCTGTCGACGCACGCGGTCAATCCGAGCCTCTATCCGTCGATGCCGTACGACGCGGTCAGGGACTTTGCGCCGATCACGCTCGTCGCCGTCACGCCGAACGTGCTGGTCGTGAACCCGGCGCTCCCGGTCCGGTCGGTGCAGGAGCTCGTCGCGTACGCGAAGGCGAATCCGGGCAAGCTCTCCTACGGAAGCTCGGGCACCGGCGGCTCGCCGCATCTCGCCACGCTGCTGTTCGACAAGTACGCGGGCATCCAGATGACGCACGTCCCATACAAGGGGATCGCGCCGGCGCTGACCGATCTTCTCGGCGGGCAGATCGACTTCGCGCTGCTGACGCCAATCACGATCGTCTCGTATCTCGGCTCCGACAAGATGCGCATCATCGGCATTACCGCCCCGGTCCGTCACCCGATGCTGCCCGAC
>DASQBO010000385.1:0-6141 GCA_035635175.1 Casimicrobiaceae bacterium
GGTGCGCGCGAGGTGCGGCGTCGACGACGACTTCTGCGCGCCGGTGTTCATGTAGCCCTCGTTGTCGAGGCAGACGTAGATGAAGTCCTCGTTGCGCTCCGCCGCGGAGGAAAGGCACTGGAATCCGATGTCGTACGTGCCGCCGTCGCCCGCGAGCACGACCACCTGCGTGTCGTGCTCGCCGCGCGCGTCAAGGGCGCGCCGGAGCCCCGACGCCGCCGCCGCGCTCGCCTCGAGCGTCGTCTGGTAGACGGGGATCTTGAGCGCGCTGTACGGCTGCGGACCGCAGATCACGGCCATGCAGGACGGCGGGACGACGGCCATCGTCTTCGGTCCGAGCGTCGCGAGGACGTGGCGCGCGGAGAGGGCGTCGACGCAACCGGGGCACGCCGCATGGCCCGAGCACAGCATCGATTCGTCGCGGATCTCGAGGCGCCTCATCGTCACTCCACGAAGACGGATTCGGGATCCGGCTGCGCCGTGCGCGCGCGCCGGACGAGCTCGCCGATGCGCTCCGGCGGCACGTTGACGCCGCCGACGCCGGCGAGGAAGCCGTGGATCCGCGGCGGGTCGAGCGTGCCGTACAGCGCGGAGCGGAGCTCGTGATGCAGCACTCCGCCGTGACCGGGCGAGTGGTTGCGGTCGAGGACGACGACGTCCCGCGCGCCGGCGAGTGCCGCGCGCAGCGCGGCGAGCGGCAGCGGCCGGAAGAGGCGCACCTTCACGAGCCCCACCGCCTCGCCGGCGTCGCGCAGCGCATCGACGGCCACGCGCGCGGTTCCGCACATGCTCGCCATCGTGACGACCACGGTTCGGGCGTCCTCGCACCGGTAGCGCTCGACGATGCCCCAGGTGCGTCCGGTGCGGCCCTGCCAGTCGCGATCCGCCGCGAGCGCGGCGGCCGGCACCTTGGCCATGGTCTCCTCGAGCGCCCGCCGGTGCCGGTTGAACATCTCCGCCGAGACCAGGTTTCCCCAGGATGCGTGGCGGTCGGTGTCGAGACGCTGCGGCGGCGCGAAAGGCGGCAGGTAATCGTCGACGAGCGCCTGGTCCGGCACGAGGACCGGCTCGAGCGCGTGCGAGACGTAGAACGCGTCGTGGTTCACCATGACCGGCAGCAGCAGATTCTCCGCGACGCGGAACGCCTGCAGCACGGTATCGAGCGACTCCTGCGCGCTCTCCGTGTAGTACTGGACCCATCCGGTGTCGCGCTGCGCCAGGCTGTCCGTCTGGTCCGGCCAGAACGCCCACGGCGAGGCGACGGTGCGGTTCACGTTCACCATGACGATCGCCGTGCGGGCGCCGCTCGCGTAGTGCAGCAGCTCGTGCATCAGCAGCAGCCCCTGCGATGCCGTCGCCGTGAACACGCGAACGCCGGCGAGGGAGGCGGGGATGCAGGCGGCCATCACCGAATGCTCGGATTCCGGCGTCAGCACCTCGGCGTCGAACTCGCCCGCGGCCTGGAACTCGGTGAGCTTCTCGAGCACCGGCGTCTGCGGCGTGATCGGATACACGGGGACGACCTTGGGCCGCGCGAGCCGCGCCGCCCACGCGACCGCGTGGTTGCCCGTCAGCAGCATCCGGGTCTCGCGTGCAGCGGCGGGATCTCGCGCGTTCATCGCAGCTCTTCCGTCATCTTCATCGAGCCGGTCGGGCACTCGCGCACGCAGATGCCGCAACCCTTGCAGTAGTCGGCGAGCACGACATAGCCGTCGCCGTCGCGCTTGACCGCGAGATCGGGGCAGTAGTGGACGCAGTTGTCGCAGCGGATGCAGGTGCCGCACGAGAAGCAGCGCTCGGCTTCGGCGAGCGCTTCGGCGTCGTCGAGGCCGAGCTGGACCTCGCCGCCGCTGACGAGGCGCGCCGCGGCCTCCGTGCGACGCTCCGGCGCGCGGGCCCGCGCCTCGTGATAGAAGAGGTTGATCGACGCCGGAGCGACGATGGCTTCCGGCTCGCCGCGCGCGACTTCGGAGGCCTCCCCCCGCAGCGCGCGGTCGATCTCCTGCGCCGCGCGCTTGCCCATGCCGATGGCCTCGGTCACGAAGCGGGCGAGGCTCGCGACGTCGCCGCCGGCATAGACGTGCGCGGCGCTCGTCGCCTGGCTGCCGTCCACACGAACGAGCGCGCCTTCGGTGTCGAGCAGCGACTGCAGCGGCGCGAGGTCGGGATCCTGCCCGATCGAGGTGACGATCGCGTCGGCGTCGAGCCCGAACTCGCCGCCGGCGATCGGCTGCACGGTGAAGTCGCCCCGGCGCTCGCCGGGCTCAAAGCGCACGCGGACGCATCCGAGCGACAATCCCGCGTCAGTTTCCGCGACGCCGGTCATCATCGCGCCGTCGACGAGCACGACGCCCTCCTCGAGCGCCTCGGCGACCTCTTCGCGCTGCGCCGGCATCTGCGCACGATTCTCGAGCGCCACGATCGTGACCTCGTGACCGGCGCGGCGAGCGCTCCGTGCGACGTCGAGCGCCGCACTGCCGCCGCCGATCACGACGACGCGGCGGCCGAGCTTCGGGGGCGCGCCGGCGTTGGCGCGCGCGAGGTAGTCGGCGCCGTCGAACACCCACGGCTTCGTGTAATCGAGCCGCGGCAGGCGCTTCTGGCAGCGCGCACCGAGCGCGATGTAAACGGCGTCGTATTCCGCGCGAAGCCGCGCGAAGTCCTCGGGCTTCTCGATCGACGCGTCGAGCCGGACGTCGACGCCGAGCGCGACGATGCGCGCGATCTCGCCGTCGAGCACCGAGCGCGCGAGGCGATACGACGGGATGCCGTAACGCATGAGCCCGCCGAGCTCGCGCCGTGCCTCGAACAGCGTGACCGCGTAGCCGCGCCGGCGGAGGTGGAAGGCTGCGGAGAGTCCCGACGGCCCGCCACCGACCACGGCGATGCGCCGGTCGCGCTCCAAGGCAGGCGCTGCGAAGGCGAAGCCGTCGGCGAGCGCGCGGTCGCCGACGTAGCGTTCGAGGCGGCAGATCGCGAGCGAGCCGTCCACGCCGGCGCGGTTGCACGCTGCCTCGCAGGGATGGTGGCAGATCCGGCCCGCGACGGCGGGGAACGGGTTGTGCCGCGTCAGGATCTCCCAGGCGCCCCGGAAATCGCGCGCGCGCGCGCGACCGATCCACTCCGCGATGTCGCCGCCGACGGGGCACGCCGCGTGGCAAGGCGACGGCGCGTGGATGTGCGCAGGCAGCGCCGCGCGCCACGTCCCCGTCTTGAAGACTTCCGTGGTTCCCGTGGTCCAGGTGGTCGGAATCGGCGTCGTGTCGTTCATGCCGCCTCGCCTGCGATCAGCGCCTCCACGTGCCGGTAGCCCTCCTCGCACGCGGCGACGTTCTCGGCGACGAGCTTCGGCGCCTCGTCCGCGAGCGCCCGCGTGAGAACCTCGAGCCGCGGCGCCCCGATCGCGCGCGCCACGCCGCCGAGCAGCGCCGAGTTGACGATGCGGCCGAGCCCGTGCCGGCGCGAGATCGCGATGCCGTCGACCGGCAGGACGCGCCGACCCGGCAGCGTCGACGCGAACGAGCGCGGCGTTCGCGCCGAGTTGACGACGATGAGCGTGTCGGGCCGCGCCGCCGCGAGCAGCCTCGCGTCGAGCAGGCTCGCGTCGAAGCAGAGGATCGCATCCGCCCGCTCGATGTCGCAGCGGACGCGGATCGGCCGGTCGTCGACGCGCAGGAACGAGCTCACGGGCGTCCCGCGGCGCGCGCCGCCGTAGCTGGCGAACGACTGCACTTCGTGGCCTTCCGCGAAGAACGCGGCGGCGAGGAGGTTGCCCGCCGTCTGCGCGCCCTGACCCCCGCGGCCCTGGATGATGATCTCGAGCAAGCGCTCCGCTCCGTGAACTTCGGACGTAGCGCGTACTGTGGGCGAGCGCCGTGCGCAAAACCTTGAAGCAGATCAACCTATCCCGATACTGCACCGCAACATCCGGCGCCAAACGGCGGGCGGGCGCGGCCGGGCCGCCCGGCGCTACGGTCCCGGCGCACAATGCGGGACTCGATTCGGGGGGCGCCCTGGCCATCGTGAAGCGCGCGAGCGCGGGAATCGTCGTCGTCGCCCTGGCCGGCGTGGCCGGTATTGCGACGTACGTCCAGGAGTCGAATCGCAGGGCGCTCGACCACCGCTACCCGGTGGCATCAGAGCCGGTGCAGGCGGCGTCGGACGGCGCCGCCGTGGCGCGCGGCAAGCGGCTCGCGGATGTCACCGGCTGCACCGACTGTCACGGGCCCGACCTGCGAGGAAAGCTGTTCTCCGACGAAGGCTGGCTGCACGGGCGCTACTACGCGTCCAACCTCGCGCTGAAGGCGCAGGGCTACAGTGACGAGGACATCGCGCGGATCGTGCGGCGCGGCGTGCGACCCGACGGGCGTGGCGTGATCGCGATGCCGGCGATGGGCTTCGTGCGGGTCACCGATCGGGAGATCGCGGACATCCTTGCTTTCGTGCGATCGCTGCCCGCGGGCGGGCAAGTCCAGCCCGACCATTACCTCGGCCCGCTCGACCAGTGGGAGCTGTGGCGGGGCGGAAACGTCAAACCGGCCATTTCCTACGTGGCTGCCGAGCGTGCCAAGGAACCTGCAGACGCGGGGCCGGAGCACGCGGGCGCACGCCATCTCGCCGGCATCGTCTGCGCGGAGTGCCACGGCGGCGACTTGAAGGGCAACGGATGGGATACCGGGGCCCCCGATCTCGGCGTCGTGCGCTCCTACGGACTGGCGGAGTTCACGCGTCTGCTGCGCACCGGGATCGGCGCGGATGGCAAGGAGCACGGGCTGATGACGGAAATCGCCCGGGGCCGCCTCTACCATCTCACCGACGAGGAGATCGCCGCGCTCCACGCGTACCTGCTCGCGCGAGCGCAGCTGCGCTCCTGAAAGGGTCGGCGGCCGGCGCCTGCGGGATCGGTTAACATCGAACCCCCGCCCGCGCTCGCGGGCTGCAGCTCGGAGCCCGTTCCCATGAGCGAGAAGAAGTTCGCGTCGCAGGCCGACCTGGTCGAGAAGAAGGTCAGCTTCGACAAGTTCTCGGACCACGCGTACGCGTACACGGCGGAGGGCGATCCCAACACCGGCATCGTCGTCGGCGACGACGCCGTGATGGTGATCGACACGCAGGCGACGCCGGTGATGGCGCAGGACGTGATCCGGCGCATCCGCACCGTCACCGACAAGCCGATCCGGTACGTGACGCTGTCCCACTATCACGCGGTGCGGGTTCTCGGAGCCTCCGGGTACAAGCCCGAGCACGTGATCGCGAGCCGCGACACCTACGACCTCATCGTCGAGCGCGGCGAGGCCGACATGAAGAGCGAGATCGAGCGCTTCCCGCGGCTCTTCCAGGCGGTCGAATCGGTGCCCGGCCTCACGTGGCCTACGCTCGTCTTCGAGCGGCATCTCACGCTGTGGATGGGCAAATTGCAGGTCGAGATCATGCAGCTCGGCCGCGGCCACACGAAGGGCGACACCGTCGTGTGGCTGCCGCAGGAAAAGATCCTGTTCTCGGGCGATCTCGTCGAGTACGACGCGACGCCCTACACCGGCGACGCGTACCTCTCCGACTGGCCGGCGACCCTCGACGCGATCGCCGCTCTCGCCCCGGAGAAGCTCGTGCCCGGCCGCGGCGCTTCGCTGCAGTCGCCCGCGGCGGTCAAGGCGGGCCTCGAGGGCACGCGCGCGTTCGTCACGCAGATGTTCGAGTCGGTGCGACGCGGCGCGAAGGAGGGCAAGGACCTGCGCAGCGTCTACCGCGAGACCTACGAGCTTCTGAAGCCGAAGTTCGGCCATTGGGTGATCTTCGACCACTGCCTGCCGTTCGACGTCTCGCGCGCCTACGACGAGGCGACCGAGCACAAGGACCCGCGCATCTGGACGGCACAGCGCGACAAGGCGATGTGGGAGGCGCTGGAAGGGTAGCAAACAACGTTGGACCCGCCGGCGCGCAGCGCCGGCGTACACGCCTGTGAAGACGTACTCGAATCCGGTCTATCCCTACGCACGCTCGCCCGACCAGGGTCGCCCGCCGCAGCGGCGTCCGGTGATCGTCGTCGGCGCGGGCCCGGTCGGGCTCGCGGCGGCGATCGACCTCGCGCTCCACGACGTCCCCGTCGTCGTGCTCGACGACGACAACACGGTGAGCGTCGGC
>DASQBO010000386.1:0-4027 GCA_035635175.1 Casimicrobiaceae bacterium
ACAGGCGGCGCGGCGCGCGCCGCGCGGGTCGCCGAAGCGCGATTTCTACGTCTGGAGCGACGATCCGACGAAGTATTCGGGTACGCGGATCATCTTCACCGACACCGAGAAGTCGAACTGGACGTGGGACGACGTGGCGAAGCAGTTCTGCTGGCATCGGTTCTTCAGCCACCAGCCGGACCTCAACTTCGACAACCCGCAGGTGCTGAAGGCGGTCTTCCGCGTGATGCGCTTCTGGCTCGACCTGGGCGTGGACGGCTTCCGGCTCGACGCCATTCCGTACCTCTGCGAGCGCGAGGGCACGAGCAACGAGAACCTGCCGGAGACGCACGCGGTGCTGAAGCAGCTGCGCGCGATGGTCGACGCGCACTACCCGAACAAGCTGCTCCTCGCCGAGGCGAACCAGTGGCCCGAGGACGTGCGCGAATATTTCGGCGACGGCGACGAATGCCACATGGCTTATCACTTCCCGCTGATGCCGCGGATGTACATGGCGATCGCGCAGGAGGAGCGGCACCCGATCACCGAGATCATGGCGCAGACGCCGGACATCCCGGAGCCCTGCCAGTGGGCGGTCTTCCTGCGCAACCACGACGAGCTCACCCTCGAGATGGTCACGAGCAGGGAGCGCGACTACATGTACCAGATGTACGCGGCCGACCCGCGGGCCCGCGTCAACGTCGGCATCCGGCGGCGCTTGGCACCCCTGCTCGAGAACGATTCCAACAGGATCAAGCTGATGACGAGCCTGCTGCTGTCGATCTCGGGCTCGCCGGTCCTCTATTACGGCGACGAGATCGGCATGGGCGACAACATCTACCTCGGCGACCGGGACGGCGTGCGCACCCCCATGCAGTGGCGTCCCGAGCGCAACGCCGGGTTCTCGCGCGCGGACCCGCAGCGCCTCTACCTCCAGCCGGTCATGGATGCGGTCTACGGCTACGAGGCCGTCAACGTCGAGGCGCAGCTGCGCGAGCCGGCCTCGCTGCTCAACTGGAACCGGCGGATGCTCGCCGTGCGCAAGGGTTTTCGTGCTTTCGGCCGCGGCCGGCTCACGTTCCTCAGGCCCGGCAACCGCAAGATCCTCGCGTACCTGCGCGAGCACGGCGACGAGATCATCCTGTGCGTCGCGAATCTGGCGCGCTCGGCGCAGCCCGTCGAGCTCGATCTCTCACGCTTCAAGGGACGGGTCCCGGTGGAGCTGATGGGGCGCACGCCGTTCCCGCCGATCGGCGACCTGCCCTATCTGCTGACGCTCGCCGGCCACGGCTTCCTGTGGTTCCGGCTCGCCGCGGGTGGCGAGGTTCCGGCGTGGCACGAGGAGCGCCTCGCGCCGTTCGAGCTGCCCGTGCTCGTGCTGTTCGACGGCTGGGCCAGCCTGTTCCGCGACCGCGTCGTGCCGTGGCGGATCGCGATGGCGGAAAAGGTCCGCGCGCAGCTCGAGCGGGAGGCGTTGCCGGCCTTCGTCGCGGGACGCCGGTGGTACGCGGCGAAGGGGGCGCCGATCGGCGCGGTCACGCTCGTCGACCACGTCGAATGGCAGCGCGGCGGACGAGACTACCTGGTCGCGCTGGCGCGGGCCGAGCGCGGAAAGGGCGAAGGCGACACCTACTTCCTGCCGCTGACTCTGGGGTGGGAAGACGGCGACGAGGAGCGGATGCGCGCGCTCGCGCCGCTGACCGTCGCCAAGGTGCGCCAGCAGGCGCAGGTCGGCGTGATGGCCGATGCCTTCGGCGACGACACCTTCTGCCGCTCGCTGGTCGCCGCGGTGGGAGCGGGCGGCGAGCTCAAGACGGCGCACGGGCTGCTGCGGTTCCGGCCGACCGCCGCCTTCGCGCGGATCGCGGGCCCCGGCTACGAGCAGCTCCCCGTCGCCGCGCCGGGCGCCCAGAGCAGCAACACGATCGTCGCGCTGGGCGAGCGATTGTTCCTCAAGGTCTACCGCCGGCTGCGAGTCGGGGCCAACCCCGAGGTCGAGATCGGCCGGTTCCTCACCGACGTCGTGCGGTTCCCCAACAGCATTCCGGTCGCGGGCAGCGTCGAGTATCTCGCGGCGGACGGTCGCGCGACGACGCTCGCGCTGCTGCAGGCTTACGTCGCGAACCAGGGCGACGGCTGGGAATACACCCTCAATTATCTCGACCGGGTGTTCGAGCACTCGCCGGCGCCGCCGACGGATCCCAAGAGCACGGGCATCGACCTTCACGGCGGCTACCTCGCGCTCGTCCGGACCCTGGGCGGGCGCACGGCGGAGCTGCACGCGGCCCTCGCACGGAGGACCGGCGATCCCGCGTTCGACCCGGAACCCGTCGGGCCCGCCGACGTCGCGGCGTGGACGCAGCGCGTCCGCGCCGGCGCCGCCGGTGCGCTCGATCGGCTCGAAGCGCGCCGCGCGGTGCTGCCCGAGGCCGCGCGGTCCGAAGCAGACGGTGTGCTCGCGCGGCGCGCCGAGATCGTCGCGCGAATCGAGGCGCACGGTGGCGATCGGTTCGCCGCCGCGAAGACGCGGGTGCACGGCGACTTCCATCTCGGGCAGGTGCTGATCGTGCAGAACGATTTCATGATCGCCGATTTCGAAGGCGAGCCGACGCGGACGCTCGCCGAACGCGCCGAGAAGCAGACGCCCCTGAAGGACGTCGCGGGCATGCTTCGGTCCTTCGACTACGCGCTGCACGCGGCGCTGGCGCGTGTCGGGCCCGAGAGGTCGGACGCGCGGTCGCTGCTCGAGCACGCCGGCCGCGAATGGCGGGCGCGCGCGGGAGAGGCCTTCCTCGACGGTTACGAGGAGGTCGCGCGCGCGGCCGGCCTCGCGTTGCCGCGCGGCGACGGCCGCGGTCTGCTCGAGCTCATGCTCCTCGAGAAGGCGTTCTACGAATTGTGCTACGAGCTCGACCACCGTCCGGACTGGGTGCGCATCCCGTTGCGCGGCCTCTCCGACATCCTGGGACCGGGAGCGGCCCGCTGACCGGCGGGACGCCCCTCGGGCGTTGATTGGAGGACGCGATGGACAACATGGAGATGCTGCTCGAGCCGATCAGGGCTTCGCTGCACCTGATCGGAGAATTCCTGCCGCGGGTCCTGCTCGCGCTCGCCATCCTCATCGTCGGCTGGCTGCTCGCCAAGGCGCTCCGCTTCGCCGTCGTGAAGACGCTGCGCGCGATCAACTTCAGCGTCGTCACGGAGAAGGCGGGTATCGACAAGTTCCTCCGGCAGGGGGGCGGCGAGATCGGCACGACGGAGGTGCTCGGACTCCTCGCCTACTGGCTCGTGGTGCTGGCGGCGCTGATGATCGCCTTCAACAGCGTGGGCCTGTCCTACGTGACCGACCTCCTCGGGCGCGTCGTCCTGTTCGTTCCCAAGGTGATGGTCGCGGTGCTGATCATCGCCTTCGGCGCCTATTTCGCCCGCTTCGTCGGCTCCGCTGTGACCACCTACGGTCGCAACGTCGGCGTCGGCGAGGCCAAGGCCCTCGGGCGCATCGCCCACTACGCGATCATGATCTTCGTCGTGCTGATCGCGCTCGACCAGCTCGGGCTGGGCGACATCATCCGGCAGACGTTCCTCATCATCATCGCGGCGGTCGCCCTGGGGCTCGCCCTCGCCTTCGGGCTCGGCGGGCAGAAGCGCGCAGCGGAGCTCCTCGAGCGCTGGTCGCGCCGCAAGGACGACGAAGGCGGAAGGTCGGCTCCCACGCCGCCGCCGTTCTGAGGCCGGCACGGATGGGCGCCGGGAGGGAGAGCGCGCCGGGCGAGGCGCTCGTCGAAGAGTGCGCGGCCCGCGCGGTGGCGCTGCTCCACCGCAACCTGTCACCGCACGGGATTCGCGCCGCGACGCCGATGCCGCGCTCGCGGGCTCGCGGCTACACGGCGGTCTTCGGCCGCGACGCCGCCGTCTGCGCGATCGGCATGGCGCTCTCAGGCGATCCGGTGCTCGAGCGCGCGGCCGCAACGGGGCTCGTCACGCTGGCCGCGCACCAGGCCGCCAACGGCCAGATCCCGAAGTTCGTCGACCCCGGGCGCGACCAGGC
>DASQBO010000387.1:0-7772 GCA_035635175.1 Casimicrobiaceae bacterium
GCTCGGCAGCTCCGACGGCCTGCGCCGCGGCATGAAGGTCGTCAACACGGGCGAGCCGATCACCGTGCCGGTGGGGGCGAAGACGCTCGGCCGGATCATGGACGTGCTGGGGCGGCCGATCGACGAGCGCGGTCCGGTGAACGCCGAGCAGTCGATGTCGATCCACCGCAACGCGCCGACGTTCGAGGAGCTCTCGCCGTCGCAGGAGCTCCTCGAGACCGGCATCAAGGTCATCGACCTCATCTGCCCGTTCGCGAAGGGCGGCAAGATCGGCCTCTTCGGCGGCGCCGGCGTCGGCAAGACGGTGACGATGATGGAGCTCATCAACAACATCGCGACCGCGCACTCCGGGCTCTCGGTGTTCGCGGGCGTCGGCGAGCGCACGCGCGAGGGCAACGACTTCTACCACGAGATGATGGACTCGGGGGTCGTCAACCGCGACGACCTCGGCAAGTCGAAGGTCTCGATGGTCTACGGCCAGATGAACGAGCCGCCGGGCAATCGCCTCCGCGTCGCGCTGACCGGCCTCACGATCGCGGAAAGCTTCCGCGACGAGGGTCGTGACGTGCTGCTCTTCATCGACAACATCTACCGCTTCACGCTCGCGGGGACCGAATGCTCGGCGCTGCTCGGCCGGATGCCGTCCGCCGTAGGCTACCAGCCGACGCTCGCCGAGGAAATGGGCCGCCTGCAGGAACGGATCACGTCGACCAAGACCGGCTCGATCACGTCGATCCAGGCCGTGTACGTGCCCGCCGACGACCTGACCGACCCGTCGCCGGCGACGACGTTCGGCCACCTCGACGCGACCGTCGTGCTCTCGCGCGACATCGTCGCGCTCGGCATCTACCCGTCCGTCGACCCGCTCGACTCGACCTCCCGCCAGGTCGATCCGAACGTCGTCGGCGAGGAGCACTACAACTGCACCCGGCGCGTCCAGCAGACGCTGCAGCGCTACAAGGAGCTCCGCGACATCATCGCGATCCTGGGCATGGACGAGCTCTCTCCCGAGGACAAGCTCGCCGTGGCCCGTGCGCGGAAGATCCAGCGCTTCCTGTCGCAGCCGTTCAGCGTCGCGGAGGTGTTCACGGGGTCGCCAGGCAAGTACGTGCCGCTCAAGGACACGATCAAGGGCTTCAACATGATCGTCAACGGCGAGTGCGACGCGCTGCCCGAGCAGGCGTTCTACATGGTCGGCCCGATCGAGGAAGCGTTCGAGAAGGCGAAGACGCTGCAATAGGCGGCGAGCTGCCATGGCCAACACCATCCGCGTCGACGTCGTCAGCGCCGAGGAGCAGATCTTCTCGGGCGACGCCGAGTTCGTCGTGCTGCCCGGCATCATGGGCGAGCTCGGCATCTACCCGCGCCACGCCCCGCTGCTCACGCAGATCAAGCCCGGCGCCGTCCGCATCAAGGTGCCCGGCCAGGCCGAGGACGAGCTCGTCTTCGTCCACGGCGGGTTCCTCGAGGTGCAGCCGCATCTCGTCACGGTGCTCGCCGATACCGCCATCCGCGCGAAGGACCTGGACGAGGTGAAGGCGAACGAGGCGAAGAAGGCCGCGCTCGAGGCCATGCAGAACAAGACCTCCAAGGAAGAGATCGCGACGGCGGAGGCGGAGCTCGCGATCGCGATGGCGCAGATCGAGGCGATCCGCAAGATGCGGCACCGCGCCTGACCTCGGGTCGCGGCGGAGACGCGAAAGGGCGGCCTGCGGGCCGCCCTTTGCTCCTGTGGATCGGTGACCGGCTATTGCTGCGAGACGTTGGTCAGCACGCCGCTGCCCTGGTAGTCGAACGCGTTTCCCCCCACCTTGTTGTTCTGCCCTGGCCCACGACGACGCTGTCGCGGATCGTCGCTCTCGCGGCGTCCTGCACGACCAGCCTCCACGCTCCGTTGTTCTTGAGCCGGACCCGCTCGAGCACGGCCCGCACCCGGCATTCGCAACGGCGATGCCCGCCAACGCGCGGCTGCGCACCTCGGTGTCGCTGATCATCGCCGTGTAGCCGGCTACTCCGATGCCTTCGCTTTGCGCCGGTCAACGCCGTGCGTCGTGCCGGCAAAACGCGTCCCTTTGCGCTCGTGCAAGGTTCGTGCAGGGCGCCGTGGGAGGCGGGCAAGGTTTGGGCTAGAATGTTGCGGTGCAGCAACGACGCCGGGAGTCCTCGGAATGAGCGAACTCGACACCACGACCGACCGCGCGGCGCAGGGCGTGACGCGGCGGTCCGGGGGGATGAACATGCGCAACTTCACGAACCGCACCTTCGACGAGATCGCGGTGGGGTCGACCGAGACCGTCTCGCGGACGTTGACCGCAACCGAGGTCGAAGCGCTGGCGCTCGCGGCCGGCGACGTCGACGGGTTTCACATCGAGGGCGGTGACGCCGGCGACCGGTTGAGCGCGCAGGGCGCGGCCGCGGTCGCCATGGTCGCGGGCCTGCTCAACCGACGGTTGCCGGGGCCGGGCAGCGCGATCGTCGGCACGCACTTCCGCTACGCCGGCACGTGCCGCATCGGCGACACGCTGACCGCGACCGTCACCGCGAAGGTCCGGCATCCCAGGGAGAGCCGCATCGACTTCGAGTGCCGCTGCACGAACCAGGACGGCGACGTGCTCGTCGACGGGGTGGCTACCGTGCAGGCGCCGACCAAGCGGATCGCATACGCCGACGTCGCGACGCCGGAGCTGATCCTCCGGCGCAACGACGCGTTCGCGAAGCTGCTCAAGCGCTGCGAGCCGCTGCCGCCCGTGACCTGCGCCGTCGTGCACCCGTGCGACCACGACTCGCTCGTGGGCGCGATCGAGGCCGCGAAGCGCAATCTCATCGTGCCGGTGCTGGTGGGCCCCGAGGCGAAGATTCGCGCGGTCGCACGCGCGGCAAGCCTGGATCTCTCTCCGTTCGAGGTCGTCTCCGTCGAGCACAGCCACGCGGCCGCGGAGAAGGCCGTCGAGCTCGCGCGTGGGGGCCGTGCCGATGCGCTGATGAAGGGGAGCCTCCACACGGACGAGCTGATGGCGGCGGTCGTCCCCACGGCGACCGGCCTCCGCACGGCGCGCCGGATCTCGCACGTGTTCGTCCTCGACGTGCCGGCCTATCCGCGGCTCCTGCTCGTCACCGACGCCGCGATCAACATCTTTCCGACGCTCGAGGACAAGGTCGACATCTGCCAGAACGCGATCGACCTCGCCAGGACGCTGGGCATCGCGAAGCCGAAGGTCGCGATCCTCTCCGCGGTGGAAACGATCAATCCTAAAATCCCGGGCACGCTCGACGCGGCGTCGCTGTGCAAGATGGCCGATCGCGGGCAGATCACGGGCGGCGTGCTCGACGGTCCGCTCGCGTTCGACAACGCCGTCTCGATCGAGGCGGCGCGCACGAAGAAGATCGACTCGCCGGTTGCGGGGAATGCCGACATCCTGCTCGTGCCCGACCTCGAGGCCGGCAACATGATGGTGAAGCAGCTCCAGTATCTGGCGGGAGCCGATTCGGCGGGCATCGTCTGCGGCACTCGCGTGCCGATCGTACTCACCTCGCGCGCGGACAACGTCCGGGCGCGGCTCGCGTCGACCGCGGTCCTAAAACTCGTCGCCAACGAACGGCGTGGGCGAATGATGAAGGTGTAGCCGGGCCTAGGCCGCCTTGCGGCCCGCCGTCGCGGCGAGCTGCTGCTCCGCGAGCGCCACCCAGTAGCTCGCCCCGACCGCGAGCGCGTCGTCGTTGAAGTCGTAGTGCGGGTTGTGGACGTTCGGCGTGTCGGGCCCGCGGCCCGCGCCGAGCCAGACGTAGCAGCCGGGCTTCGCCTGCAGCATGAACGCGAAGTCCTCGCTGCCCATGTTGGGCACCGGATCCGTCTCGACGTTGGCCGCGCCGACGACGGCCGAGGCGGCCGCGATCGCGTGCCGCGTTTCCTGCTCGTCGTTGACGGTCGCCGGGTAGCGGCGCTCGTAGCGCACCGAGGCCGTCATCTCGAAGGTCGCCGCGACGCCGGCGACGATCGTCCGCATCCGCTGCTCGATCGTGTCCTGCACCTCCGGCTTGAACGTGCGCACCGTTCCGCGCAGGACGACCTCCTGGGGAATGACGTTCCACGTGTCGCCGCCGTGCACCTGCGTGACGCTGACGACGCCGGCGTCGAGCGGGTGCAGGTTGCGCGAGACGATCGTCTGCAGCGCCGAGATCGCGTGCGCGACGAACAGCATCGGGTCCTTGCCCGTGTAGGCCATCGCCGCGTGGGCACCCTTGCCCGTCGCCACGATCTCGAAGATGTCGAAGGCACCCATCAGCGGCCCCGCGCGCACCGCAAACGTGCCGAAAGGCTTCTGCGGCCAGTTGTGCATGCCGTAGATCGCGCGCATCGGAAAGCGTTGGAACAGCCCTTCGTCGACCATCACGCGTCCGCCGCCCTCGTTCTCCTCGGCCGGCTGGAAGACCAAATAGGCGGTGCCGTCGAAGCTCTTCCGGCGCGCGAGCGCCGCCGCGGCGCCGAGCAGCATCGCCGTGTGGCCGTCATGGCCGCACGCGTGCATCTTGCCCGGCACCTTCGACGCGTGGGTCGCGCCGGACTTCTCGTGGATGTGGAGCGCGTCCAGGTCCGCGCGGAGGCCGATCGCGCGCGACTCGGCGTCGCCGCCCCTGCCGCAGCGGAGCACGCCGACGACGCCGGTCTTCGCGAGGCCCTCGTGCACCTCGAGCCCGAACCCGCGCAGCTTGTCGGCGACGAACGCGGCGGTGGCGGCTTCCTCGAACGCCGTTTCCGGGTGCGCGTGCAGGTGGTGACGCCAGGCCTTCATGTCCTGCGCGAGGGCGGCGACTTCAGGGACGATCTTCATGCGGGTCCTTTCGCGCGCGGCGCGATTTTCGACGGCTTCTTGATCCAGGTCTGATCCGGCGCGGGCCGCGGCGGTGCCGGCCGGGACCGTGCGCTAGAATGCAGAGGACGCATCATCCGGCTTCCTCCCATGTCCGGCAAGAGTGGAAACAACTACGATCTGATCGTCATCGGCGCCGGAATCAACGGCGCCGGCCTTGCCCGGGATGCCGCGGGCCGTGGACTCTCGGTCCTGGTCGTCGAGCAGGACGACATCGCCGCCGCCACCTCGCAGTGGAGCACCAAGCTGATCCACGGCGGACTCCGCTACCTCGAGTACTACGAGTTCCGGCTCGTCCGCGAGTCGCTGTCCGAGCGCGAGGTGGTGCTGCACCAGGCGCCGCACCTCGTGCAGCCGCTGCAGTTCGTGCTGCCGCACGAGCCGCACTTGCGGCCGGCGTGGATGATCCGCGCGGGCCTGTTCATGTACGACCACCTCTCGCGGCGCGTCACGCTGCCCGGGTCGTTCAGCGCCGAACTGCGCGCGACGAAGTGGGGCGCGGGGCTCAAGCCGACGTTCCGGAAGGGCTTCGTCTACGCCGACGCGCACGTCGACGACGCGCGGCTCGTGCTCGCGAACGAGATGTCGGCGCGGGAGCACGGTGCGGAGATTCGGGTGCGCACGAAGCTCATCGGGGCGAAGCGCGAGGGCGGTCTCTGGCGGGCGACGCTCGTCGACGCGGAAGGCACGCGAAGCGAGGTGACCGGGCGGGCGATCGCCAACGTCGGCGGGCCGTGGGTCAAGGTGATCCGCGACGCGCTCGGCGCGACGCCGTCGAAGGAGAACGTCCGCCACGTGAAGGGCAGCCACATCGTCGTGCCGCGCGTGCACGAGGGGAGCCACGCGTACATCCTGCAGAACAAGGACAACCGCATCGTCTTCGTGATTCCGTTCGAGGACCGCTATTCGCTGATCGGCACGACCGACGTGCCGGTCACCGAGTTCGAGCATCCGGAGATCTCGCAAGACGAGGTCCGCTACCTGCTCGACCTCGCGAACACCTATCTCGCGAAGCCGCTGTCAGGGAAGGACGTCGTCTGGACGTTCTCGGGCATCCGCCCGCTCTACGACGACGGCCAGTCCGATCCCTCCGCCATCACGCGCGACTACGTGCTCAAGCTCGACGACGGCGGCGCGCCGCTCCTGTCCGTCTACGGCGGGAAGATCACGACCTACCGGAAGCTCGCCGAGCACGTGCTGGACGAACTCAAGCCGTTCCTCCCCGCGATGAAGCCGGCCTGGACGCTCTCGACCGTGCTGCCCGGCGGCGATTTGCCCGCGGGCGGCATCGACGCGTGGGTCGCCGAGATGCAGCGGCGCTACGCGCGGCTGCCCGCGGAAACCGTGCGCGGCGTCGCGCGCCGCCACGGCTCGCTCGCGCCGACGGTACTCGGCGACGCCATCGTGCCCGGCGACCTCGGCCGCGATTTCGGCAACGGCCTGACCGAGCGCGAAGTCGACTACATGGTCCGCGAGGAGTGGGCGCGGACGGGCGACGACGTGCTGTGGCGTCGCAGCAAGTGCGGGCTCGGGATGGCGGCGGCAGCGCGCGAGCGCGTCGCCGCGTACGTGGCGCAAGCGTCGACCGTCGCGGCGTGAGCGGCCCGGACGCCGCGCGTCTGCAGCCGCTCGCCGCGATGCCGCGCGAGGCGCGCGCCGGCGTTCGCGGGGTGCTCGTCGACATCGACGAAACGCTCACGACGCGTGGACGCCTCACCGCCGGCGCCTACGCCGCACTCGATCGCTTGTCGGCGGCGGGCAAGCTCGTCGTCCCGATCACCGGCCGTCCGGCCGGCTGGTGCGATCACATCGCGCGGATGTGGCCGGTCGCGGCGGTCGTCGGCGAGAACGGCGCGTTCTGGATGCGCTACGATCACGCGGCGCGCCGGCTCGAGAAGCGGTTTCTCGCCGACGATGCGACGCGGCGCGAGAACCGGGCGCGGCTCGCGGCGATCGGCGAGGCGATCTTGCGCGCGGTGCCGGGTAGCGCGCTCGCCTCCGACCAGCTCTATCGCGAAGCCGACCTCGCGATCGACTTCCGCGAGGACCTTCCGGAGCTGCCGCGCGAGGCGGTCGACCGGATCGTTGCGCTGATGGTCGCCGAAGGGATGACCGCCAAGGTCAGCTCGATCCATGTCAACGGCTGGTTCGGGGCGTGGGACAAACTCACGACGACGCGCGCGCTCCTCGCGGACGCGTTCGGCGTCGATCTGGATCGCGAGCGCGAGCGCTACGTCTTCGTCGGCGACTCGCCGAACGACGCGCCGATGTTCGCGTACTTCCCGAATGCGGTGGGCGTCGCCAACGTGCGCGAGTTCGTCGACCGCATCGAGGTGCTGCCCGCGTACGTCACGGAGTGCGAGTCGGGCGCGGGCTTCGCCGAGGTCGCGGAGTTCCTGCTCAGAAGCTGATTGCGAGCGCCGCACGGCCCGTGTAGCGCGCCTGCGCGCCAAGCGCGTCCTCGATCCGCAGCACCTCGTTCCACTTTGCAGTGCGCTCACCCCGCGCGATCGAGCCGACCTTGAGCTGGCCCGCGTTCCAGCCGACGGCGAGATGCGCGATCGAGGTGTCCTCGCTCTCGCCCGAGCGCGCGGAGACGATCGTCGCGAAGCCCGCGCGACGGCCCGCGTCGAGCGCGGCGCGCGCTTCGGTGAGCGTGCCCGCCTGGTTCGGTTTGACCAGCACCGCGTTGCACGCGCGATCGGCGGCCGCGGCGGCGACGTTCGCCGCGCTCGTGACGAGATAGTCGTCGCCGACGATCTGGACGCGATCGCCCGCCGCGCGCGCGAACGCGATCCAGCCGTCGCGGTCGTCCTCGGCCAGCGGGTCCTCGATCGACGCGACCGGATAGCGGTCGAGCCAGCGGAGCAGGAGCTCGATCATGCCGTCGCGGTCGACGCTCCG
>DASQBO010000388.1:0-6467 GCA_035635175.1 Casimicrobiaceae bacterium
CCCGCGGCCGCGCTCGAAGCCGCGCTCGCGGCGCAGCGCGCCGCGTTCGGGCGCGAGATGAACCCGTCGCTCGCGGCGCGCCGCGATCGCCTCGACCGGCTGCTGCGGCTCGTCGCGTCGCACGAGGGCGCGATCGTCGACGCCGTATCCGCCGATTTCGGGCACCGTTCGCGGCACGAGACCGGCCTCGCCGACATCTTCGTCGTGCTCTCGGCGATCCGGCACACGCGGCGCCACATGGGGCGCTGGATGCGCGCGCGGCGGGTCGCGACGGCGCTCCATCTGCGCCCGGCGCGCAGCGAAGTGATCCGGCAGCCGCTAGGTGTCGTCGGCGTCATCAGCCCGTGGAACTATCCGCTGCAGCTCGCGCTGCTGCCGGTCGCGGCGGCGCTCGCGGCCGGCAATCGCGTGATGCTGAAGCCGAGCGAGCTCACGCCGCGGTTCTCCGCGCTGCTGCGGACGCTCGTCGCCAACGACTTCGCCGCCGACGAATTCGCCGTGTTCCCGGGCGACGTCGAGCTCGGCCGCGCCTTCTCGCGCCTTCCGTTCGACCACCTGTTCTTCACCGGATCGACGGCGGTCGGCCGTCAGATCGCGCTGGCAGCGGCCGAGAACCTGACGCCGGTCACGCTCGAGCTCGGCGGCAAGTCGCCGGCGATCGTCGACGCCGACTGCGACCTCGACGAGGCCGCGCGCCGGATCGCGTTCGCGAAGCTCCTCAACGCCGGCCAGACGTGCGTCGCACCCGACTACCTGCTCGTGCCGCGGGCGCGCGTCGACGCGCTCGTCGACTCGCTGAAGGCGGCCGTCGACGCCATGTATCCGACGCTCGCGGGCAACCCCGACTACACGAGCATCGTCAGCGATCGCCACTATCGCCGCCTCGCCCAGCTCGTCGTCGACGCACAGGCGCGCGGCGCAACCGCCGTGCCGCTGTCGTCCGCGGCGGCCGGCGACGCGGCGGGGCGGCAGTTTCCGCCGACGGCGCTTCTCCAAGTGAGCGACGACATGGGGGTGATGCGCGAGGAGATCTTCGGGCCGCTCCTCCCGGTGCTGCCCTACGATTCGCTCGACGCGGCCATCGCGTACGTCAACGCGCGGCCGCGCCCGCTCGCGCTCTACTGGTTCGGCCGGAACGGCGCGCACCGCGACCGCGTCCTCGAGCAGACGATCTCGGGCGGCGTCACCATCAACGACGCGTGCTGGCACGTCTGCCAGGAGTTCCTGCCCTTTGGCGGCGTGGGAGCGAGCGGCATGGGCGCGTACCACGGCCAGCACGGCTTCCTCACGTTCACCAAGGAGAAGGCCGTGCTGCACCAGTCGCGCGTCAACGGTATCGCGCTGTTCCGCCCTCCCTACGGTCGGCGGTTCGACGCTCTGCTCGCCCTGCTCAAGCGCTACTTCTAGCCGCATTCGCGGTCGGGTCGCGGTGTCCGCGCCGGTGCAACTCAACCAAGGAGAATCCATGCCTGCGAGTTCGCGTGTCAGAACCACGAGCGGCCGCGGCCGCCTCTTCGACAGCGTGCTGGACACGGTCGGGGATACGCCGTGCATCCGCGTCAACAATCTCGCGCCGAAGGGCGTGCGCATGTACGTCAAGGCCGAAGCCTTCAATCCGGCCGCCTCGGTCAAGGATCGGCTGGCCCTCAACATCATCGAGGCGGCCGAGCGCAACGGCACGCTGAAACCCGGGCAGACCGTCGTCGAGGCGACGAGCGGGAACACCGGCATCGGCCTGGCCATGGTGTGCGCACAGAAGGGATATCCGCTCGTCGTGACGATGGCGGACAGCTTCTCGATCGAGCGGCGGAAGCTCATGCGCGTGCTGGGCGCCAAGGTGATACTCACGCCGCGCGCGCAGAAGGGCTACGGGATGTACCAGAAGGCGGTCGAGCTCGCGCAGGCGAACGGCTGGTTCCTCGCGCGCCAGTTCGAGACCGACGCGAACGCGGAGATTCACGAGTCCACGACCGCGCGCGAGATCATCGGCGACTTCAAGGGTGAGCGTCTCGACTACTTCGTGACCGGATACGGCACGGGCGGAACGGTGGCGGGCGTCGGGCGCGTCCTCCGCCGCGAGCGTCCGGAGACGAAGATCATCCTGAGCGAGCCGGCGAACGCGCAACTCGTCGGCAGCGGGAAAGCGCAGCCGCGCGCGGCCGACGGCGGGCCCGCCTCGAGCCATCCGGCGTTCGAGCCGCATCCGATCCAGGGCTGGACGCCGGACTTCATCCCGCTCGTGCTGCAGGAGGCGGTCGACAAGGCCTACTACGACGAGCTGATCCCGATCGCCGGCGCTGAGGCGGTCAAGTGGGCGCGGGCGCTCGCGCAGAAGGAGGGCATCTTCTGCGGAATCTCGAGCGGCGCCACGTTCGGCGTAGCGATGCGGATCGCCGAGAAGGCGGACCCCGGCGCGGTGATCCTCGCGATGCTGCCCGACACCGGCGAGCGCTACCTGACGACGCCGCTGTTCGAGGGCATCGCCGAGGACATGAACGACGAGGAGCGGGCGATCTCGCGCTCGACGCCGGGATGCCAGATGCCGTAGGCGCGGCGCCGACACGGGGGCTTGCGGAAGTCGACCCGGCCATCCCGGTCGCTACGTCATCGGAGGGGTCGTCGACGTCACCGGCTGGCCGGGCGGCTACAACGTCCGGAGCGCGTGGGTCCGCGCACGCCTTCGCTCGCTACCGACTCCAGTTACAGGCCACTAATCGCCCGTCGACAGGGCTTTGAGGGTCCGGACCTCGATCGCGAGCGAGGTCGACGCGTTGGCGATCAGGACATGACGTTCCTGAATCGTGAACTGCAACGCCATGTTGCGGGCGGCCAGTCGCGCCAGCGCCCGGCTCGCTTCGACGGGCACTTCGCTCACCGCGAGCCGGTCTTGCCGCTCCAGTCTTTCGCGCCCGGCTTGCCACCACACATCGACCGTTCTTCCGCCATAAGCGAGAACGCGGACCTCGCGGGCGCGGCCGCAGGCCCTGCGAACCTCGCGTTCTTCCGGCAATCCGACCTCGATCCACTGCTCGATCGCGCCGGTCAGGTCGCGTCGCCAGAGATCGGGTTCGTCATCCGCGCTCAACCCGCGGCCGAACTCGAGCGCGTCGTCGGCGTGCAACGCGAACGCGAGCAACCGCATCATCATGCGCTCGTCGGTCTCGGACGGATGGCGGGCGACGGTCAGCGCGTGGTCGCGGTAGTAGCCGCGATCGACGTCGGCGATGGAGAGCGCGGCTTTGAAGATGGTGGACTTCAGTGCCATCGCAAGGGGGGAGCGTGCGTCCTTGCCCGTCGCGCATTTCCGCCGTGGCGCGCGGCCATCCGCATTCCCATCCTAGTGCTTCGTCCTCGGGCGCGAGTGGAACAAGGCCGGACCGACCGCGGGGCCGGCCTTCCCGCCGCGTGACGAACCGGGTTGCTGCCCGGAGTGCGCGGGCCGCGATGAGGTCGACGCGTGACGCGGGCCGCCTTGGGTGGGTGCGCGACCCGGTCCGTGGCCGTCGCTGCGAGCCCTCCGCGGGCCGGGTCGCTCGCCTTGCGCCGGCCTGCGCCCGCGCTGCGCGAACACCGGTTGCGCAACCGCGTTCGGATCCGGCTCGAATCCCGGAATCACCTGGCGCGGGATCGAGCGCTTGATCAAGCGCTCGATATCACGCAGGAACAGGTGCTCGTCGATGCACACCAGCGAGATCGCCTCGCCGTCTGCGCCTGCGCGGCCCGTGCGGCCGATGCGATGGACATAGTCCTCGGGCACGTTGGGAAGATCGTAGTTGACGACGTGCGGCAGCTGGTCGATGTCGATGCCGCGCGCCGCAATGTCCGTGGCGACCATGACTGCGACACCACCGGCCTTGAAATCGCCCAGCGCCCGCGTGCGCGCGTTCTGGCTCTTGTTGCCGTGCAGCGCCACGGCGCGGATGCCGTCGCTGTGGAGAGAGCTGACGAGCTTGTCGGCGCCGTGCTTCGTGCGCGTGAATACGAGCACCTGCCGCCAGCGATGGTGACCCACCAGCCACGCGAGCAGCCTGCTCTTGTCCTCGCGGTTCACCGGATGCACGCGCTGCGCGATCGCGTCGACGGTCGAATTGGGGGGTGTCACCTCGATCGTCCGCGGCCGGTTCAGCAGCTTTTCGGCGAGCGACCTGATCCCGGCGGAAAAGGTAGCCGAGAACAGCAAGTTCTGGCGCTGTTTCGGCAGCAGCGCCAGCACGCGTTTGACATCGGGAATGAACCCCATGTCGAGCATTCGGTCCGCCTCGTCGAGCACGAAGATCTCGACGCGGGAAAAGTCGACGTTGCCCTGCCCGTGGTGGTCGAGCAGCCGACCCGGCGTTGCCACCAGGATGTCGACCCCTCGCTTCAGCTGCGCCGCCTGGGGGGCGAACCCGACGCCGCCGAACAGCGCCATCGACGTGAGTTTCAGATGCTTGCCGTAGGTCCTGATCGACGCCTCGACCTGCGCCGCCAGCTCGCGCGTCGGCGTCAGAATCAGCGTGCGCAGCGGTTTGCGCGAACGAGCCGCGTAGGGCGAGGGATGGGTGGAAAGCCGCTGCAGCATGGGCAGCACGAAGCCGGCAGTCTTCCCGGTCCCGGTCTGCGCGCCGGCCAGCAAATCCCCCCCGGCGAGTACGGCGGGAATGGCCTGCCTCTGAATTGGCGTGGGAACGGTGTAGCCCTGATCGGCGACCGCGCGTAGCAACGCTTCGGACAGCCCAAGTGTGGAAAAGGTCATGGCGATACTCGAGTGGATGCTCGGCCATTCGCCCCAAGGGACGGCCAGTCACAGCCAAACGGGAGAAACTGCGGAGGTCGGGATCGACTGCGGCAAGGGGACTGGAACAACGGCCGCGCCGGCATTATACCCTGAATATCCTCGAACCTACGTCGCAACGCCCCGAAGCTCGACGTTCACCTCGAGGCGGCTCGGTGTCCTGCCAGCTCGAGCCGGGCGATCTGGTTGCGGTGAACCTCGTCCGGACCGTCGGCGAAGCGAAGCGTGCGCGCCTGCGCGTAGAAGAACGCGAGCTGGAAGTCGTCGCAGACGCCGGCCGCGCCGTGCGCCTGCATCGCCCAGTCGATCACCTGGCAGGCCATGTTCGGCGCCGCGACCTTGATCATCGCGATCTCCTTCTTCGCCGCCTTGTTGCCGGCGACGTCCATCTTCCACGCGGCGTGCAGCACGAGGAAGCGGGCCTGGTCGATCAGGATGCGCGCGTTCGCAATCCGCTCCTGCGTCACCGTCCGGTCGGCCACGGCGCGGCCGAACGCGACGCGCGACGACGCGCGCCGGCACATCGCCTCGAGCGCCCGCTCCGCCTGGCCGATCAGCCGCATGCAGTGGTGGATGCGGCCCGGGCCGAGGCGGCCCTGCGCGATCTCGAACCCGCGGCCCTCGCCGAGCAGCAGGTTGTCCGCGGGCACGCGGACGTTCTCGAAATCGAATTCGGCGTGGCCGTGCGGCGCGTCGTCGTAGCCGAACACGGGCAGCGCGCGCACGAGGCGCACCCCCTTCGTGTCGACCGGCACGAGGATCATCGACTGCTGCCGGTGCCGGTCCGCGTTCGCCGGATCGGTCTTGCCCATGAAGATGAGGATCCTGCAGCGCGGGTCCGGGCCGCCCGTCGTCCACCACTTGCGGCCGTTGATCACGTAGTCGCCGCCGTCGCGCACGATCGACGCCTCGATGTTGGTCGCGTCCGACGACGCGACGTCGGGCTCGGTCATCGCGAAGCCCGAGCGGATTTCGCCGCGCAGGAGCGGCTCGAGCCACCTCTTCTTCTGCGCGTCGGTGCCGTAGCGGACCAGCACCTCCATGTTGCCGGTGTCCGGCGCGTTGCAGTTGAACGCCTCGGGCGCGATCCACGAGCGGCCCATGATCTCGCAGAGCGGCGCGTACTCGAGATTGGTGAGTCCGGCGCCGAGGTCGGACTCCGGGAGGAACAGGTTCCACAGCCCCGCGGCGCGCGCCTTCGCCTTCAGCTCCTCCATCACCTTGGTCGGCACCCACGCGTTGCCGCGCCGCCGGTTCGCCTCGACCTCGGTGGCGAACACGGGCTCGGCCGGATAGACGTTCTCGTCCATGAAGCGCGTCACGCGCGCGGCCAGATCCTTCACCTTCGGCGAATACGCGAAATCCATCTCGTCACTCCCTTCGATCCTGCGCCATCTGCCACGCGATGTCGGCGACGATCCGCGCGCGGCCCCCCTGCTCGAGCGCGTTCGCGGAGGCCGCATTCCCCTGCAGCGCCCGCGCGAGCACGCCGTGCAGAATCGCGGCGATGCGGAACAGGTTGAAGATCAGGTAGAACTCCCAGTGCGGAATAGACGCGCGCCCCGTGCGCGCGCAGTAGGCCGCGACGTATTGCTCCTCCGAGGGGATGCCGAGCGCGGCGAAGTCGCAGCCCTTCAAGCCGCGGAACTCGCCTGGCGCGAGGCGCCAGACCATCGCGTGGTACGCGAAGTCG
>DASQBO010000389.1:0-2660 GCA_035635175.1 Casimicrobiaceae bacterium
TCGCCCGCGACTCGACGCTGACCGGCGTCACCTTCGCGTGCTTCGGCGCGACCGTGCTCTCCGCTTACGGGCGGGAGCTCGCCGCGCGCGGACGCGCATAGGGGGCGCCGGAGATCCCCTACTGGTACCGCAGCGCTTCGATCGGCCTCAAGCGCGCCGCCTTGTTCGCGGGGTAGAAGCCGAAGAACACGCCGACCGCCGTCGCCACGCCGAAGGCGAGGGCCACCGCAGCGCCGGTGACGACCACCGCGACGTCGGCGAGCAGGTTCGCGGCCACCGCCGCGGAGATGCCCAGCACGACGCCCACGACGCAGCCGATGAGAGAGATGATGGTCGCCTCGAGCAGGAACTGCGCGCGGATGTCGCGCTGCCGTGCCCCGATCGCGATGCGGATGCCGATCTCGCGCGTGCGCTCGGTGACCGAGACGAGCATGATGTTCATGATGCCGATGCCGCCCACGAGGAGCGACACGGACGCTATCGCTCCCAGCATGATCGACATCACGCGCGCGGTCTGCGCCGCCGCGTTGGCGAGCGCGGTCAGATTTCGGATGTCGAAGTCGTTGTCGGCCCGCTCGGGCAGGTGGTGGCGTTGCCGCAGCAGTTCCGCCATCTCGAGCTCGGCGGACGGCATGGCCGCCGCCGACGTGGCCTGCGCCATGATGAAGCGCACGCTGTTCGGGAATCGGCTGCCGAACAGCTTGCGCTGCGCGGTCGTCACCGGGATCAGCACCGTGTCGTCCTGATCGCGCCCGTCGAGGCTCTGCCCCTTGGACGCGAGCACGCCGATGACCGTGAACGGGCTGCCCTTGATGCTCACCATCTTGCCGACGGCGTCCTCGTCGCCGAACAGGTTTCGCGCGACCGTCTGCCCGAGCAGCGCGACACGCGTCTGCGAGCGCACGTCGGCGTCGCTGAAGGCGGAGCCCGATTCGACGCCCCAGTCGCGCACCTCGAGATACGCGGGCGTGGTGCCGGTCACCTGGGTGCTCCAGTTCGCGCCGCCGGCCACGAGCTGGGCGCCGCCCGGCGCCACCGGGGCGACCGCGGCGATCGACGGCAATTCGGAGATGGCTTCGGCGTCGCCCGCCGTGAGCGTCGGTGCGGCTCCCGAGCCGAGGCGCACGCCGCCCGCCGTCGCCGATCCTGAAAGCACGATGAACAGGTTGCTGCCCATCGATGCGATCGACTGGTCCACGACGAACTGCGCGCCGCGGCCGATCGCCAGCATCATGATCACCGCCGCGACGCCGATCATCATTCCGAGCATGGTGAGAAACGTTCGCAGCCGGTTGGCGCCCATCGCGTGCCAGGCCTCGGCGAGCATCGCGCGCATCATGCCGGCACCCCCGCGGCCGCCGCGCGCTCGACGGGCCCGTCGTGCACGATCCTTCCGTCCACGAACCGCACCAGCCGCTTGGCGTAGGTCGCGATGTCCGGCTCGTGGGTCACGAGCACGATCGTGATGCCCTCCTCGTTGAGCCGCGCGAACACGTTCATGATCTCGTGGCTCGTCTTCATGTCCAGGTTGCCGGTCGGCTCGTCGGCAAGGATGAGCTTCGGAGCGCCGACCATCGCGCGCGCGATGGCCACCCGCTGCTGCTGTCCGCCGGAAATCTGGCCCGGCGCGTAGCGCGCGTACGACGCGAGCCCGACCTTGGCGAGCAGGTCCAGCGCCCTGAGCTCGCGCAGCTCGCGCCCGACGCCGGCGTAGACGAGCGGCAGCGCGACGTTGTCCACGACCGTCGCCCGCGGCAGCAGATTGAACCCCTGGAACACGAAGCCGATGACGGTGTTGCGGAGCCGCGCGAGCTGATCGGAGTCGAGCGCGCCCACGTCGCGCCCGTCGAGAAGGTACCGCCCCGAAGTCGGAAGATCGAGGCAGCCGACGATGTTCATGAACGTCGACTTGCCGGAACCGGACGGACCCATGATCGCGACGAATTCCGACCTCTGCACGACCAGGCTCACGTCGGACAGGACCGGAACGGGACCGGCGTCCGTCTCGTATTCCTTGTGCAAGTGCTCGATGCGAACGAGCGGCTCTGCGGCCATCAGAACATCCGCATGCGGAGCGTCGTCGGGCTCTGATCGGCCGGCTCCGCGACGGTGCCGACCACGACCTCGTCGCCGTCCTTCAACCCGGAACCGATGATCTCGGTGGATCGCCCGTCGCTGATCCCGAGATCCACGCGTATCGCGCGCGGAGCGCCCTGGTCGAGCACATACACCGTGCCGGTCGCGCCCCGCCCCTTCTCGGGCGCGCCCAGACGCTGCCGGCCGGACTCGGTCGCGGCCCCCGGCGGACGAAAGCGCAACGCGGCGTTGGGCGCGAGGAGCACGTTGTCGCGCCGCGCGACGATCACGTTGACGTACGCCGTCATCCCCGGCATCAGGATTTCCTCCGGATTGTCGACGGCGACGACCACGTCGTAGGTGACGACGTTCTGCTGCGTCGTGGCGTTGAGTCGCACCTGCCGCACGCTCGCGGTGAACGACCGATTCGGGAACGCGTCGACCGTGAACCGCACCGGCTGGCCGACCTTGATGCTGCCCACGTCGGCTTCGGCGAAACTGGAATCGATCTGCATCTTGCGCAGGTCCTGCGCGATCTGGAACAGCGTCGGCGTCTGGAAGCTCGCGGCGACCGTCTGCCCGAC